>CALDFS010000171.1 GCA_937942105.1 uncultured Ruminococcus sp.
ATGCAGTGGTCATACTGATAATGACGATAATTTGACGCTGATGCGTATAGATGAGGTTAATTATGGAGCTGGATTACAAAAAAATCGGAAGCAGAATAGCGGCAAGGCGCAAAAAGCTCGGGCTTAAACAGTCGGAGGTCGAGGAGCGGGCGAAGATAGGGTATAAATATCTGTCAAACATAGAGCGCGGCATTTCTATTCCGTCGTTAGAGGTGATTCTGCGCCTTTCGATTGCGCTGGATACCACACCGGATGAGTTCCTGCTCGGTGCGGCTGATACAACAAAGGATGATGGGTGGAAATCCGCCGCCGATATGCTCAGAAAGCTCGACAGCAAACAGCTGTCACTTGTGAAAAGCTTTATAAAATGGGTTTCGGAGCAGAATATATAAATCCTTTAATAAAAGGAGACTAAACCCGATATGATTATCTACAACAAATTGTGGCAGACCCTCAAAGAAAAAGGCATATCCCAATACAAGCTGATAAACGAATTCCACATAAGCTCGGGGCAGCTCGACCGCCTTCGCAAGAACTCTAATGTCAACACCTACACCCTTAACCAGCTCTGCGAAATCCTTGACTGCGAGCTTGGGGATATCGCCGAGCATATCCCTGATAATAGTATTTATAAGGAGATATATAAATGAAACCCGATGATAAGATAATAATAAAACGGCGGGGCGATGATGGTTACCGCGTTTTCAGCGTGCGCGTTCGCGAAGATATAGTTGCAAAAATCGATGCAATAGCACAGGATACCGGCAGAAGCCGCAATGAGATAATAGGAATGCTGCTTGAATTTGCAGTTGACAGGTGCTCTATCGAATAAGCAAGTCGGGAACATCTTTGATATTCCCCCAGCCACAAAAGAATTTTTTAAACAATCCAACAAAAAATAAAAATGCCCTTGCAATAATCAAAAGAATATGTTATAATACCATAGGTTCGTTAATAAACCATAGTGTCCAGTCCGAGATACAGGCGTGCGGGTCCTGCGCAATAAGGCGCTGTGAACCATGTCAGGCGGGGAACCGAGCAGCATTAAGCAGTTTGCTTTGTGTGACGCAGTCTCGCCCGCACTCCTATATGTCGGACTGGCTTTTTATAAAATCCCGAAGGAGTGATGATGTGTATACTGCACTATACCGCAAATGGCGCCCTATGACCTTTGTCGATGTTGTTTCCCAGCCGCATATCACCACCACCCTTTCGCGGCAGATAGCCGAGGGGAAGACCGCCCACGCCTACCTGTTCACCGGTTCGCGCGGCACCGGCAAGACCACCTGCGCGCGAATCTTTGCAAAGGCAATAAACTGCTTAAACCCGCAGGACGGCAAGCCGTGTTTGGAGTGCGAAATATGCCGCGCGGCGGACGAAGGCAGCCTTAACGATATTATAGAGATAGACGCTGCCTCGAACACCGGCGTTGAGGATCTCCGCGACCTGCGGGAATCCACCGTATACACCCCCGAAATATGCCGGTATAAGGTCTATATCATAGACGAGGTGCATATGCTCTCAAATCAGGCGTTCAACGCGCTTCTTAAAATAATGGAGGAACCGCCCGCACACGTCAAATTCATACTTGCAACAACCGAAATCCATAAGGTCCCCGCAACCATAATATCCCGCTGCCAGCGGTTCGATTTCCGCAGGATCCGGCAGGAGGATATAATCGCCCGCCTTTTGTATATCGCCGGGCAGGAGGGTATTTCGCTTGAAAGCGATGCCGCCGCCATGATAGCGCGCCTTTCAGACGGCGCAATGCGCGACGCACTTTCGCTTTTAGACCAGTGCATAGCCTATTCCGACAATATAACCGCCAAGGTTGTGGAAGAAGCCGCAGGTGTCGCCGGGCGGGACGCTGTTTTTGATATTTTGAACGCCGTGGCGGATAAAAACTCCCCCGCCGCTCTGGAAGTTTTAGATATGCTATACTCCCGCTCCAAGGATATGACAAGGCTGTGCGATGAGCTGGTGGCGGAGCTGCGAAATATAATGCTGATAAAATCCGCCCCCGGCAGCGAGCGGCTTATTGACTGCCTGCCAGGTGATATGGACAAGCTGAAAGCGCTGAGCGAAAGGCTCACAATCGAAGAGGTCTTTATGCAGCTGGATATCCTGCGCTCGGCTTCCGAGCAGATGCAGCGTGCTTCATCAAAGCGAACCGAGCTGGAAATGACGGTCATTAAGCTCTGCACAAGCGCAGGAGTATCGCTGAAAGCGGCTCCCGCAGCGATGACCGCCCCGGTGGACGATGGCGAGATATCCGCACTTGTTAAGCGGATAGCATCCCTTGAAAAGGAGCTTGCCGCCCTGAAAGCGGCAGGACTGCGGGGAACACAGTCCCCCTTGCAGCAGCAAGACCCGCAGAATATCCCATATCAGCCACAGACGGCTCAGGAAGCAAAGCCGGCCGCAAGACCCGCTCAGAAGCTGACCGAGGATATGCTGAAAGACTTCGAGCAGTGGGACGAGGTGCTTGACAGGCTGACAGAGGTAAACCCCGGCTGTGCAGGAGCACTAAAAGGCTCCCGCGGGCGGTACTGCGACAACATCCTGCTGATAGAGGTGCAGTCGGAATTCTTCCTGAGCCTGTTCAAAAAACAGGAAAATGCGTCATCTCTGCGTGACGTAGTAAAGGAAATAACAGGCAAAACCTTCTCCCTGCGCGCAAGGTGCATAAAAGAGCAAGCCACAGCTCGTGAAGATAAAATAGCACAGCTGATAGAGCAGGCTAAAAAGGCTGATATACCTGTAGATTATAATTAATTCCAAGCGAAATGAAAGCACAAAGTGAATAAGCGCAAGTCGGCAAAGCCGCGAAGCGGCACTAAAAATCCGTCGCCGTCAGACGACACCTCAACTCTTCACTCATCACTTTTCACTCTTCACTGCTTTCATTCCACTATATCAAATCACAAAAGATAAACAAAACCATAACATATTACAAACAACAGAAAGGATATCAAACTATGAAAGCAAGAATCCCCCAGGGTATGGGCGGCGGTCCGCAGAATATGAATCAGATGATCCGTCAGGCACAGAAGATGCAGGAGGATATGGCGGCGTTCCAGTCGGAATTAGAGGAAAAGGAATTCAAGGCGTCGGTCGGCGGCGGAGCTGTTGAAATAACCATGAACGGCAAGCGCGAGATCAAGGGCGTATCCATCAAGCCGGAGGTCGTTGACCCTGAGGATGTTGAAATGCTTGAAGACCTTATTGCAAGCGCAGTTAACGAGGTTCTTTCAAACATTGAAACCGAATCGAGCGAGGGCATGTCTAAAATCACCGGCGGAATGAGTATGCCGGGTCTGTTCTGATGGCGGAATCCGGCGCACTCCCGCTGACGCTGCTGGCGGAGCAATTTGCCCGTCTGCCGGGAATAGGAATGAAAACCGCGCAAAGGCTTGCCTACTTTGTAATGTCGATGTCTGACGAGGAGGCTTCCGCCTTTGCCAAGGCGATATTATACGCCCACAAGACCGTTCACAGCTGCTCAGTCTGCCAGAACCTGACCGACAAGGCGGTCTGCCCCATCTGCTCGGACGATAATCGCGATCACGCCACCATATGCGTAGTGGAAAATCCAAAGGACGTTGCGGCGTTCGAGCGCACCCGCGAGTATAACGGGGTCTATCACGTTCTGCACGGGCTGATATCCCCTATAGACGGCATAACGCCTGACAAGCTGAGGATAAACGAGCTTCTGGCAAGAATCTCGAAGGGCGAGATAAAAGAGGTCATAATGGCGACCAACCCCACCCCCGAGGGCGAGGCTACGGCTATATACATCTCAAAGCTTTTAAAGCCGCTGGGAATAAGAGTCACCCGCCTTGCATTCGGTCTGCCAATAGGCGCAATGCTTGAATATGCCGACGAGATGACGCTTTTCAAGGCGCTTGAAAACAGGAACGAGATTTAGTGTATGCCGTATCTTGACGACGAATATTACATGCGTGAGGCGATGGCTTTGGCACGCAAGGCATTCTCTCTGGGTGAAGCACCTGTTGGGGCGGTGGTTGTGAAAAAGTCATCCGGCGAGATAATCGGCAGAGGGTACAACCTGCGAGAGAGCGGAAAATCCCCCCTTGCCCACGCCGAAATTATGGCTCTTGACGAAGCAAGCAGGACTTTGGGCGGCTGGCGGGTGGTTGACAGCGTTTTGTATGTCACCTTGGAGCCCTGCCCGATGTGCGCCGGGGCAATAATAAATTCGCGGATAGACAGAGTTGTGTTCGGTGCAAGCGACCCGAAGGCCGGGTGCGCGGGGTCGGTCGTAAACCTGTTTGAGATGGGATTTAATCATAAGCCGGAGGTTGCCGCGGGAGTTTTGGAGGATGAGTGTGCTGGGCTTTTGAGCGAGTTTTTTAGGGGGCTTCGTGAGAAGAGGAAAGAGCGCGGCAAGTGATTCGCTTCGCTAGTGATGTCGCTTCGCTGTGATGTCAGCGTTTCACTGCGGTGAAACGCTTGTGATGCAATCGTTTCATCATTCGATGAAACGCGCACGGCGCGATGAGGAGTGGCTGACGCCAACGAATTTTAAAAACGGCTAACGCCGTCTTGTCGCGGCTTCGCCGTACTCCCCTTTTATTTGATTTTCGGAGATGGTTTAGATACGACGGTTTGTGCGTTTCCTCCCGGCGCGCCTTCTGAGTTTTGTGTTCTATCGCAGTTTGTTGGGAAACCGTACATGGTGCGGGCGGAGTTCCGGACGCTTACGCGTCCTAAGCGGCTTAACGCCGCTCACGCGCCGCAGGCGCGCAGACCTCCGCTGCCCACAAATGTTCCAGGGCGCGCCTTAACCGCAGTACCTCAGCCCACACTTCGCATTCCAAACCACACACCAAAATAACAATAAATCAACCAATTGGAGAAGCATCATGAAATACCAATTCAATGACGAAAATTTCAATTACAGCGGCAGAATCGATTTTTCTGAGCCGGACGGCGTTTTGCTGGTTTGGCCTGGCAGCTACATCGGGTTCTGCTTTTCGGGTACAGAGCTTCGGCTTGAGCTTGAAAACCGCCGCTCCTGGAACGGCAGCAGGCTGGGATTTGTAGTTGACGGCAAGGAGAGCATCATCGACATCGGTGACGGCGTGGAAACCTGCGTCCTGTGTGAAGACCTGCCCGCCGGCACTCACAGCTGTTACATTTACAAGCCGATGTCAGGAGGATACATCAAGCTTTTGAATCTTATTCTTGATGACAGTGCGCGACTTTTAAGACCTCTGCCCAAGCCTCACAAAAGAATCGAATTTTACGGTGATTCCGTCACCGCGGGGGATGTTGTTGACGCTGACGAGTACATGGGCAAGCCAGACCCCGACGGCAACAACGGTCAGTGGGACAATTCATGGCACACCTACGCCATGCGCGCCGGAAGGATGCTCCCGGCGGAGGTATACAACACCTCGCAGGGGGGAATCGCTCTTTTAAACGGCACAGGCTATTTTGAAATGCCGAATATGCGCGGCTTGGAATCCTGCTACGACAAGCTAAGATACTGCAATTTTGACAAAATAACCGAGTGGGACTTCAGCCGCTTCGTCCCCCACGTTATCGTGTTTGCAATAGGTCAGAACGACCACAACCCCAACCCCGACTGCATATACGACAAGGTGCATTACCGCGCAAAGTGGGAGGATAAATACATCGAGATAATCAACTCCATCCGCCTGCACGCTCCCAAGGCGACTGTGGTTTTGGCGCTCACCGTGCTTAACCACGACCCAGCGTGGGATGAAGCTCTTGAAGAGATAAAGGACAAAATGGGCGGTGCAAGAAACAGGGTCTATCACCTTGTATACAGCCGCTGCGGCAAGGCGACGCCGGGGCATCCCAGAAACGCCGAGCAGCAGGAAATGGCGCAGGAGCTTGTGGACTTCTTAAATTCCCTGCCCGAAAGCACTTGGCGGGATTGATCCCGAAAAATAATATCATATCAGAATAAATCAATAATATAAAGGACGGTTGACTAAAATGCAGATCACAAAAGACATTCGTTATATAGGCGTGAACGACCACGAGGTTGACCTTTTTGAAGGTCAGTATGTTGTTCCGAACGGCATGGCTTACAATTCCTATGTCGTCATCGACGAGAAAATCGCGGTCATGGACACTGCGGACGTACATTTCAAGGACGAGTGGATGGCAAACCTGAAGGCGGCTCTTGACGGCAGAAGCCCGGATTACCTTGTCGTCTCACACATGGAGCCTGACCATTCCGCGAACATCGCCGCATTTTTGCAGGAGTACCCGGAAGCTAAGGTTGTCGCCACCCGCATGGCTTTCACCATGATGGGTCAGTTCTTCGGGGATGATTACGCTTCCCGCAGGATCATAGCGGCGGAGGGCTCCACCCTCCCCCTCGGCAAGCACACCCTCACCTTCTACACCGCGCCCATGGTTCACTGGCCTGAGGTTATGGTGACATATGACTCGACCGACAAGGTTCTTTTCTCGGCGGATGGCTTCGGAAAGTTCGGCGCGTTGGACGCTGACGAGGATTGGGCTTGCGAGGCAAGAAGATATTACATCGGCATCGTTGGCAAGTTCGGTCCGCAGGTTCAGGCTCTTTTAAAGAAGGCTTCCGCACTGGATATCAGCATCATCTGCCCATTGCACGGTCCTATCCTGACAGAGAATTTAGGATACTACCTTAATCTTTACAACACCTGGTCGAGCTATGGCGTTGAGAGCGAAGGGGTCGTCATCGCGTATACATCAGTCTACGGTCACACAAAGGAAGCGGCCTTGAAGCTTGCAAATATGCTTGAAGCCAAGGGCGAGAAGGTAACCGTAAGCGACCTTGCGCGCTGTGACATGGCAGAAGCCGTTGAGGATGCTTTCCGCTACGGCAGGCTGGTTCTGGCAACAACTACCTACAACACCGAGATATTCCCCTATATGCGTGAATTCATCAACCACCTGACCGAGCGCGGATATCAGAACCGCAGGGTTGGAATAATAGAGAATGGCTCCTGGGCGCCGATGGCTGCAAAGGTCATGAAGGAGATGCTCTCCGGCTGCAAGAATCTTGAAATAGTAGAGCCTGTCGTTACCATAAAATCAGCGCTCAACGCAGCAAGTGAGGAGGCTCTGTCACAGCTGGCAGAAGCCATTTGAAGGGATTCATCCGTCACAAGCTTAACAGCCGAGCGCCCGGAAGCAGGGTGCATACGGTCAGCGGCGGATGATGAAAGCGTTAACGTTAACGTTAACGTAAACGCCAACGTTAACGCGAACGATGCTTCTCACAGAGAGGAGACTAAAATTATGTCTGATAATGCAATGAACAATCTTGGCTACGGTCTGTATGTTGTGACCTCATTCGACGGCGAGCGGCACAACGGCATGATATGCAACACGGTCATGCAGGTGTCACTGAATCCCGAAAGGATCGCGGTCAGCATAAACAAGGCCAATTACTCGCACGATGTCATCAAGCGCAGCGGAATCATGAACGTGAATATACTCAGCGTTGAAGCGCCTTTCGAGGTGTTTGAGAAATTCGGATTCCAGAGCGGACGGGACGTTAACAAGTTTGAGGGCTGCACTCCGCAAATCTCGAAAAACGGGCTTATAGTCCTGCCCAAATACATCAATTCCTTTATTTCGCTGAAGGTGGAGGAATATTCCGACCTTGGCTCGCACGGGCTTTTCATCTGCTCCAAGACCGAGGAGGGTGTTGTTTCCCCTGCCGAGACTATGAGCTATGCTTATTACCACCAGAACGTAAAGCCCAAGCCGCAGACGAAGGGCGTTAAAGGCTGGGTGTGCAAGATATGCGGATATGTTTACGAGGGAGAAACGCTCCCGCCGGATTTTGTCTGCCCTTGGTGCAAGCATGGGGCGGAGGATTTTGAACCTATCACAGAATAATTTTGAACAAAGCCACAGTGTGAAAATGCTGTGGCTTGTTTTTAATTTCGCTCTTATTTCCTGCATATTTTCATAAACAACGGCAATACTATCACGCAGAAACCACTAAAGGAACCATCTGCCAATGAAAATTCTTGCCAAAAACCTTACCATCTTCACTGCCGGCGGTCTTTGCTACGGTCTTGTTGAGCTTGCGTGGCGGTCAACCACCCATATTTCAATGTTCTTCGTCGGGGGCATATGCTTCTTGCTGATAGGCAGTATCGACGAGCACGGCAGCATCCCCTCGCTCGTCTATCAATCGGTGCTTTCCTGCCTTATCATAACCTCGGTGGAATTCACCTCGGGGGTGTTCATAAATATCATTCTTGGGCTTAGGGTGTGGGATTATTCCGCCCTGCCCTTCAACATTTTGGGGCAGATATGCCTGCCGTTTTCGGCGCTATGGCTGCTAATATCCATCCCGGCGATATATTTTGAGGACTTCCTTCGCGCCATGCTGTTCGGCGAAAGGATGAAGCGGATTGACCTATTCTCAGGATATATGAAGGGAAGCGCACCGGCGGAGCGATAATCTGGCGGCAGTTAAACGACAGTCGAGCGAAAAAAGTTGCATAACCCGCAAAACTATGCTATAATATTAAATATCATTTAGGCGCATACACAAAAAGTCCAAAAAGAAAGGAACTTTTTCACATATGATGATTTATAAAAACAACGGCAGATCCGGCTTCGCCATCGGCTCAAACCGCTTCAGCCGCGAGGATTTAGCCGCCGGCGGGATTGCCGCATTCGCCATAATACTCATGTCGCTGATAGGTCTTGCAAAGCCAAAAAAGGAGCGCAGGAAGGGCGCAGCTGCGCGAATATTAAGCGCACCGTTTCTGTTCAGGCTTGCCAAGGCGGGTATCTCGAAAGTCAATCTTGACAGCCTTGTGAAGAAGGCAAAGAACGGCGAGGCGGTTTCCACCTTCTTTGCGGAAGATATTGCCCATGGTGATAAAGGTTCTGCGGAAGATATCTCCCATGGTGTTGATGGTTCTGCGGAAGATATTTCCCATGGTGTTGATGGTTCTGCGGAAGATACATATGCCCAAGGCTTCGCGGAGGATATTGACGAAAGCTCATACGGTATTGAAACCATACCATCAACGCCCATAGCATCGGAGGAAGAGGTTTATGAACACATCTGATAAAATCCCCTTCGGGGTGGGAGCCATCCTCAGCCCCGTCCCGGCGGTGATAGTGACCTGCGGAACCCTGCAAAAGCCGAACGCGCTGACGATTGCGTGGACGGGAACGCTCTGCTCCAACCCGCCAAAAACATATATCTCGGTCCGCCCGGAAAGGTATTCCTACGATATCATCAAGTCGAGCGGCGAATTCTGCATAAATCTTACAACTGCCGAGCTTGCAAGGGCGACCGACTACCTCGGCGTTCGCTCCGGCAGGAATGAGGATAAGCTAAAGCGACTCGGGCTGAGCGTATCTGCGGCGCAGGCAGTCTCGGCGCCGATACTTGATGCAAGCCCGCTGAGCATTGAGTGCAGGGTCGAAAGGATAGTCCCCCTTGGCTCACACGATATGATTATTGCTGATATAGTCGCGGTGGATGCAGCAAAAGAGCTTCTTGACGAAAATGGCAGGCTTCGCTTAGACAAGGCAGGTCTGCTGGCGTATAGCCACGGCGAATACTTCTCGCTTGGCAGGAAGGTTGGAAAGTTC
Organism: uncultured Ruminococcus sp.; assembly: GCA_937942105.1. Lineage (GTDB taxonomy): Bacteria > Bacillota > Clostridia > Oscillospirales > Ruminococcaceae > Faeciplasma. The sequence goes on from CALDFS010000171.1 coordinate 9,616, forward strand.
GGGTATTCGGTTAGGAAGAAAAAATAGTCTTTCCAAAAAATTCACGGTCGGCACATGCTGCAAGGTCGGAATATCTGCGCTTGCAGATATGATATTATGCTTTTTAGAGATATGCACAGGTCCTGTATGCATATCTCTTTTTTGCTATAGCCCCGAAAAAAGTATATACAAATTTTCGACGCTAAATTCATCATTTTGACAACAAAAAACGGTACATGAAATCATTGTAAAAGTATTTAAACAGTGATATACTTAATTATAGTATTTGAAATACTATGAATGACTGAGGATTTAGGAAGAACTGCCCTGATTCGGCAAGTCGGGTTTTATAGGAGGAAACATTATGAAATTTGAAGAAATATGCCTTCCGGATATGAACATAGAAAGCATACATATAGAATACGACAAGGCGGTAATTACAACCTACGATAATATGTACAAATATGGCTACATAATCACCTGCACAGGCTTAGCGGGAGTCACCGATTTAAACATTTGGGACGAGACCATAATCATAAACGCAAGCTTAAAACCGGTGGGCTTGGAGGATGAGTTTGTAAGGCAGTGCCGGGATATCTACGGCTGGGACTATGACACCGGAATCAACCGAAAGCTTAGCAACGGGATGCTTCTTTTAAGCATCGAGCTGGCGAACTACGTTAAATTCAAGGTGTACTGCCAGAATGTCGAGGCTCAGATGTACAAGGGAAATGAACCTAAGTGAACGTGGCGGAAAATCTCAGAAAATAAAAAAGCGGGTGAGGATATGTTAAGGATAAGGGCGGTATATTCAGCCCTCCCGGCGATATCGGGCGGGCTTTCGTCGATTGATGATGTATACGGCTATATGGAATACGAAGCGGAGCTTATTATAGAATACGGCGGCAGGGTCTTCTTTTCCGAGGATGTCGCAATCGTTGAGCTTTACTGGTATTTAAGCAGATGGTATGGGGCAGTATCATCCGGTAAGGAAGAAAATTTTACATATCCGACCGTTGAGCATACAAAGCCGATTCTGACATTTACCCGCTCGGGTGATAAAACATGGATAATAGACAGCATATGGGGCAAATGCTCCCCTGCTGCCGTTGGGGAAAAGGATTTGTTTGAACAGGTCGCCGGGCTTATCGAGGCGCTTGGGGCAATGTTCAAATCAGATAAAAATTGATTGGAGAATGGCTTATGAAAAAATCGGAAAGAATAGCGCTTAATGTTGCGGCGCTGGCGGTTGCGCACATAATTATTATGATTCTGCAAAGACTGACATCCACATTCAGACTGGGCATAATCATAAATGACCTTTTAACAATTGCTTACTTTATGCTGCTGACACAGATGCTTTATCGGAACAGGGTGGTATTCTCCGGTCAGCTGTTCGACAGCGGAACCCCATGGTATAAGCAGCTTGGGATGACTAAGGTTATCATTCTGTTTTTAGTCGATGTGGCTATCACGTATTCAGCGTCTTCTATAATGAGCATTGTGCTGATGTTTACTCCCCGCACGGATGAAACGGTTCTTGCGGGCACGGTCATTTGGAATTATACAATCACATGGGTGAGCCATCTGGTATTTTACCTTATCCTTGCCGGCAAGAAAGTTATCACCCACAAAAAGACCGCACTTATGCTGGCGGGATTCACCCTTGTGGTGACTGCGGTCTTCTGCGTTTGCGAGAGCGGTATGCGCGTTAATTCCATCGGTAGCCAGTTCACCATTTACCAATATTTAGAGATTGTCGACAACGCCGACAAAATTGCGGTCATGCAAAGTGTGTTCAGATTCATAATGGCTTGCTCGCTCGTTGTTTTTCATGAGCTTTGTGTGGTCGGGAAGGATGCCTCCCCTGCCCTATCACTTGATGATAATAGGGACTGTGATGAGAAAAGTATCGCTTCCGATGAGGAGGATGCCGGCAAGGATAACGTTAGTGAGGACAACTGAGGGCTGAACTTATGAAAAAAATATCGAAAAAATCCATTGCTATAGCTGCAATAGTCATTGCCGTCTGCGTGGCAGCCATTGCCATATGCTGTTTGCTGATACCGAACAAATACAGGTACATAAAAAGCAGAGATAAGCTTATTTCGCCTGAAGGAACAGAATATCTGGGCTTTCCATATCTTTGGATTTTATGGCGCTTTGACGAGGATTCGGTTTTGGGAGAGATTGAGCTGAATGACGTGCAGTGGGATATATACTCCCTTAAGAACAATGACGACTATCTTGTTTTAGAGCCGTCAGAAATTATTGGAAAGGGTTATTTTATTTTGGTCGAGGCTTACCCCGTATTTGTCAGAGAAGGAGTGGAGTATCCTACTATTTTTGACGCCGATAGAGTGAAAAGCATTAGTTATGCTAAAGACACCACTTATGAAGTTATAACGGAAAGTCTTGCAAATCCGGTTTTCGAGGGTGAAGCCGCTGTGGATTTCATGAAAAAGCTGACGGAAACTCCGATAGATAGGCAAAGTATAGATGGTCGCAAAACCATTGGCAATATTTTTGTCACATACACAGGTGCTGAATCAATATATTTCAGATATCTGATTTTGGGCAATGGGGAAAGAATAGCTATAACCGATGATTTACCTCTTGATGTGAATAATTCCTTTGAAATCAGCGAGGAGCTCTATAACGAGCTTAAAAAATAAGGTGACGGCATGAAAACGCAAACAGAGCTATACGGCTATACGCCAAAGGAAATCTCAAGGAACTGCTGGAAGAGAATTTTCCTATAGCGTCTTAGACGGTTGCGCACCACTCCCATCCCCCAAAAACAAACCGAGCCATGTACAAGGCTATGTACATGGCTCGAATCATATCTTGAATTATAGGATACCCCGCGGGAAGCTTACAAGCTTACTCCGCCTTTGCGTGATTTGCGATAATGCAGCCCTTTTTAAGAATCAAATTTGCATACTGGCTTGATTCCGAGGTGGCTATAACAGCATACGCCTTCTTTGCCTCGTCGTAAAACTCAAAGCGTTCAAGCTTTTCTACACTCGAAAAATCCCTGCCCTCGTGTCTGGCGATAAGCTCCTCGTACTTTTTCCAGATGGAAACATCGGCATTGTCGCCCGGAACGCGCTCCATTATGCTCACCGGTTTTTCAACATACTGGTCAAGCGGCATAAGAGTCAAAACAGCGTCCAGAATTTCGGGAACGCCGTGACCGTCCATCCGTATAACTATCGAATTCTTTCCGACCGATTCGGCGGGGAAATTGCCGTCTGCAATTACAACGGTATCGCCGTGCCCCATCTCGCAGAGGACTTTTAATAATATCGGCGGGATGATTGTTGGGATTCCTTTCAGCATGAGTTGGGATTCCTTTCGTTTAAAAATCAGTGTGCACAGCGCTATTTTGCGCCTTTTTCCATCCAGCTTAAATCGACATGGCTGATTGATTTCTCGGGCAAGTGGGGTATATCAACCTCGGTCATAAGATATATGAAATCATATCCCAGCCGATTCCGCTCATTCTGGTTTTTGTATGTGTCCAGAAGCAGATACGTACCTGTTTCGCGGCTGTCGATAACCGCCTTGATTCTGTCCGAAAGATGCTCGTACCTCTCCTTGGGAAGACCGAACATGGCAAAGATGTTGGCATAATCCTGATAGCTGAAAACTATGTAGACCTGCATAGGGTCGTCTTCCTCTGCCTCGATATATCCGCAGATGAAGCCCTGATATCTGCCGCTTTTATACTCATAGCTGCGCTCCGCATCGCGCCGACTGCCGACAATGAACAGCGCAGCAACGCAGACCGCGCCGATAAGAACGACTGCAATCACATATCTTCTGAATGATTTTGAGTTTTTCATAACGTCAATCCCTTCAAACAGTGTGCCGTATAAATCGGTTCGGCTTCGCATGATGCGCATTTCCACGAAATCCGCCATTTTTTGCCTGATATTATTATACTACAGCTGTTTGAATATGTCAAGAAATCAGTTATGAAACATTTAAAGAAGTAAATTGCCGGAACGCTTTAAGCCGCCGTGCTGTCAGTTGGTATAATTATCAAAGTAACCCTGCACCAGAACAACAGGAGTGCCCTTGTCGCCCGAGCCGCTTGTCAAATCGCAGAGCGAGCCTATAAGGTCGGTAAGTCTTCTGGGGGTAGTGCCCTCGGAAGCCATGCTGCCCACAAGGTTTGATTCCTTCTTCTTTATGCTTTCCGAGATGGCTTTTTTAAGCTCCTCGCCGGAAAGGTGACCGAAGTCATTGTCGGCAAGATACTTTATTTTAAGCTCGTTAGGGGTGCCGATAAGACCTTCGGTGTATGCCGGGGAAACGCAGGGGTCTGCAAGCTCCCAGATTTTGCCCTTGGGGTCCTTGAATGCGCCGTCGCCATATACCATAACCTCAACGTGCCTGCCGGTCGCCTTCAGCATTCTTGCCTGTATATCCTCAACCAAAGGCTTGCAGTCGCGGGGGAAGAGCTTTATCTTATCCTCGGTGGATTTGTTCGAGCCTAAAAGACCGAACTCTTCATTGCAGCCGGAGCCGTTTACCGGGGCATTGAGTATCTCATCAAGACCTAAAACAACCTTTGCACCTGCGGCTTTAAGTATGCGCTTTGTGCGGGCGCGGGTGTGAATGTCGCAGGTGAGAACGCAGTCGGTATAGTTAAGTATAGCCTTGGGCTGGTTGGCGAAGACGATTTCGACCTCGGCGCCGCACTCCTTAATAAGGTCGCCGTAGTAGGCAACGTAGTCAACACCGGTGAATTCGTGCTTATTCTCGCCGAAAAGCTCACGGTATCTTTCCAAAGTAAGGATATCGGAATAGGGGTTAACGCCCGCTTCGTCGAGCTTATCAAGGCTTACAAGCTCGTTGCCGACCTCGTCCGAGGGGTAGCTGAGCATAAGCACTACCTTCTTGGCGCCCATAGCTATTCCCTTAAGGCAGATTGCAAAGCGGTTGCGCGAAAGTATCGGGAAGATTACGCCTATAGTCTCTCCGCCGAGCTTAGCCCTAACGTCGTCAGCGATATCGTTAACGGAAGCATAGTTTCCCTGAGCGCGGGCTACTATCGATTCGGTGATAGCTATAACGTCTCTATCGCGGATAGCAAAGCCCTCGGACTCAGCAGCCGCGAGCACACTGTTTGTTACAATATCCGCAAGGTCGTCCCCCTCCCTGATGATGGGGCAGCGGATTCCTCTGGAAACGGTTCCAACAAGTCTTTGACGGTTTTCCATGTTGATTTGTTCCTTTCTGTGTTAAATATTAGCGATGTTCCGCAGCATACGCGCCTGCGGACAGTAAAAACCAATTAAGTATAACACAGATTCCGCGGTTTTTCAATAGTTTTTGCGGAGATTTTTTGACGATATTCTGCGTTGTCAATAGATATGACCCATATAAGAGTAAAAAATAAAAAGTATGGTA
>CALDFS010000172.1 GCA_937942105.1 uncultured Ruminococcus sp.
TTGAATGGCAGAGTGCGGGTAATACGTCCAATCCATATAACTGCCGTCAATATCTATGCCGGCATCACCGGAAGCCTTGCCGAATGCAAGCAGTGTGCCGCCGCTGCGGGTGATATCAGCCCGCTCCCAAAGCATGGGAAGAATATATTCGGAATATCTTAAGCCATCCCCTTTGGCAATCTCTGCCGCGCTTGCCGGAATACTTCCGGCGGCAATAATAAGACTTATCAATAATACAGCAATGCTTTTACGCACCATATTAAGCATGATAAATCCTCCGCATATTTTGTGAATCCACGGGTGCGCTTACAAATTCCGTTACTTATCTATGCCCTTGCCGCAATAGCGCAGGGCAAGCTTTGCCGCTGCTTTTATTGCTATTACAGCCCCTGCGGAAACTGCGGCAATCGCAATCAGCTTTTTATAGCATGACTTCAGTAGCACAAGATATACCTTTAAAGAATCCCCGAACGGATTAAAATGAGTTGCACGGTTGTTTTCTATATAAACCGTCTGAACGGTTATTTCCTTGATAGGCGTGGAGCTTTCCTTTGCCGCTATCAGCATATTTGTCTCGTAATCAAATCTTTCGCCGGGAACGTTCATAAGATATTTCATGAACTTCGCCGGAATTGCTCTCAGACCGGTCTGAGTGTCTGTAACCTTAACTCCGTTCATTATCCGCATGAAGCTTCTTGTTATTTTGTTGCCGAGCATACTTTTGCGCGGAACTGCGGGATCATCAAAATCGCGGCAGCCAAGCACCAGCGGCAGCGGCTCCGCACTTGAAGCAAGGGCTTCGGCGCAGGCAATAATATCCTCAATGGTGTGCTGACCGTCAGCATCGGCGGTTACCGTTCCGACGGCTTCCGGGTAGGCGTTCAGAATATAATTGAATCCGTTTTTAAGCGAACGACCCTTTCCAAGGTTAACATTGTTGGTAATAATATCACAGCCCATTGCTTTAACGACCGGAAATATCTCTCGACGAGCTTTTTCGCCGCTTCCGTCGTCAACAATTACTATGGGACGATTCCATACAGGCAAAAGGTCTTCAACAAGCTTGATAAGAAGACCGTTCGGGTCAAGGGCTGGAATCAGAAGAATAACATCATTTTGAATAATATTAAGTTTCTTCATACCTCTTCAGACCTTCTTTATGCATAATAAAACAAAAAATACATAAATCCATACTTTATATTATCATAAAGATGGCACAAAGTCAATATGTTTTTAAAATTTACAAAGAATTTTCAGTGAATACTTAAATTCAGATGACGAAAGCAGACTGATATAATGCTCATTAAGAAGACATATCCTTTGTGTTGGGTGTGTAGTGCGGTTACTTGCATCTTATCACATTTGAGTTGTTTTTCAATTTTTATTGTAACATAACAATCGCGAAAAATCCTTGCCAAAACAATAAAAATATGCTATTCTTAAGTTACTATGCCGCAGGCAAAGCATCAGCGGCAAAGCATTTTAAAGGAGAATGCCCATGAAATTTGTAATAGGCGGCAATTACTCCGCCGATGATGAGCGGAACAAATTCTATATAGCAGACGACGGCGTGTCGTTGATGTACAACACCACCCTTCCCTACGGCTATATCTACAGTATATTTTTAAGCGAGGGCTGGCGCTATGAAATAATTGCCGACAGCGATACCGGGCGGTGCGTAAAGCTTCAATGCCATATAGGCGATCTGAACGCTGAATACCTTCCGCTTACAATTCCAAAATCCGAAAGAAAAGAGCTGTTCTTCACCAATGGTGAGGCTTTGGAAAAAGGCTCGGGCTGCCATTATGTTCCCTTTTCGGGCAGGGTATTCTTCGACAAGGAAGCCAAAATTCTGTGCATAGGCGATTACAGAGCAGGCGGGATAGCTGTTGAATTTGCCCCGCATATCACAGCCGTCATCAGCGGCGGCGCATTGAAATGCGTATATCTGAAGTTGAACAATATACCCGATTTATCCGTTCACCTGAACTGCGGCAAAAGGAGTAAAGAAAAAAATGAAACCCACCACCAAAACCACCGTCAAAAGAGCAATAGCTTACGTAATCGATTGGAATCTCATATTTATCATAAGCTTAGCCGTACTCATTTTGGGAAAAAATTTCAGCGTTGATTACCTGATCGTTCCGAGCACCGATATGTTCTCGCCGGTCAACGTTATTCTGGGGCTTCTGTGCTTCATGGCGCTTCCGCTGATAAAGGACCTTATATCAGAAATGCCAGCTTAGGCAAGCTTATAATGGGTCTTAAAGTGGTTGACGCCGCCACAGGAAAGCCCGCCACAGTGTGCAGTCTTGTATTAAGGAACATAACCTTCTACCTACCGCCGTTGGATTTGATAGCATTTATGATGAGCGGCAAAACCATTGGTGACAGGCTGTCCGGCTCGATAGTCACAGAAAAAAGGAAGCAGAGCACCGAATCATAACGCCATCGCTCCACGGCAACAGCATTTACTTTTCACAAAAAACATGTTATTATGTCAACCGGGAGG
>CALDFS010000173.1 GCA_937942105.1 uncultured Ruminococcus sp.
AAAAGATGGATTATGAGGAGGTGCTTAAACAGCCGCCGTTTAAAAAGCTTCCGCCGAGAAAGCCGTCGATACTGTTCAGAACTCTTTTAAAGCTTCTTTCGTCTTCCGATTTAAAGGCGACTAACTTTACATATACTCAGACCGGCATGGAGCGCCTGGGCAAAAACGAACCCGCGCTGATATTGATGAACCATTCCAGCTTTATAGATTTGAAGATAGCCTCGACGGTGCTATACCCCAGACCGTTCAATATCGTCTGCACATCGGATGGATTTGTAGGCAAGGAGTGGCTTATGCGGAGGATTGGATGCATCCCGACAAACAAATTCGTCACAGATGCTCAGCTTGTGCGGGATATCCTTTACGCCCTCAAAACCAACAACTGCTCGGTGCTGATGTACCCCGAAGCAAGCTACAGCTTTGACGGCACGGCAACCCCTCTTCCCGAAAGCTTGGGAAAATGCTTAAAGCTTCTGGGCGTGCCCGTTATCATGATAAGAACCTACGGCGCATTCTCACGCGATCCGTTATATAACGGTCTGCGGCTCAGAAACGTTGATGTATCCTGCAATATGGAATACGTCCTCTCGCCTGATGATATAGACAATATGACGGTTGAAGAGCTTAATCGGCGGCTGAGCGAGCTGTTCACCTTTGATAACTTCGACTGGCAGATAAAAAACAGGGTGAAAATCGCCGAGCCTACAAGAGCTGAGGGGCTGAACCGCGTTTTGTATAAGTGCCCGGAGTGCCTTTCCGAGGGAAGCATGATTGCAAAGGGAACTACAATAAGCTGCGACAAGTGCGGCTGTGAATATGAGCTCAGCGAATACGGCGAAATCGTCCGCCGAAACGGCAGGGCAAGGTTTTCAACTGTCCCCAAGTGGTATAGCTGGGAGCGGGAGTGCGTCAGGGATGAAATACTATACAATAACTACAAGCTTGATGTTCCTGTAAATATCCTTATGATGGTAAACACCGACTGCGTATACGATGTCGGCGAGGGCAGGCTTATCCACGACGAAAGCGGCTTTAAGCTGACCGGCTGTGGCGGCAGATTGGAATATTCGCAGAAGCCCACCGCATCCTACAGCCTGTATTCCGATTATTTCTGGTATGAAATAGGAGATATGATCTGCATTGGAAACAAAAAGGTGCTCTATTACTGTTTTCCGATGTGCGAGGGTGATGTCGTTGCGAAGACAAGGCTCGCCGCCGAGGAGATGTATAAGCTGGCAAGAACAAGGTCAGTCAGCAGAATCAAGTAAATATCAAGGGCAAAGGTTAAGAGTCGGATTATCCCGGCTCTTTATTTTTTTCATATTTTTTTTGTTTTGCCTATTGACAAAGTAACATTGTTATGCTATACTGCATTTAAGACGTAACACTGTTACGAAAAAGGAGGATGGTATTTTGGGCAATCTCATATCAAAAAAGGAGCTGCTGCTGCGATACAACATATCCTACGGAACACTTTATAGGTGGAAGCGGATGGGTCTTATACCGGATGATTGGCTGGTTAAAAAGTCCACCTATACCGGGCAGGAAACTTTTTTTGACGAACAGCAGATCTGCGAAAGAGTAGAAGCAATAATCGCACGGAAGGACACGGAATCGCTTGAAGACATAGCAAGGGAGCTTTTGAACAAGGCAGAAAGCGAAACCAAGCTCAGAATCATATCGCGATACGGAAACAAGGAGTATACCTTAACCGATATTTCGGATATTGTCTTCATCAAAAACGGCAAAGAAATAAGCATAATTGAAGGCTTTAAGGCGATAGCCAAACAAATTGAGGATTAACAGGAGGGGTAAGCATGAGCGAACTGGGTACATTGAAAATAGCAGGAAGCGGTTCAAGCGGCGGCGGTGAGTTTTCAGACGTAAGAATAAGCGGAGCCGGAAAGATAACAGGCGATGTTAAGTGCGAATCTATGCACATTTCCGGCGTGGGAAAGATCAAAGGCAATGTTGATTGCAAAAACGATATCCATATATCCGGAACGTTAAACGCGATTGATATAAAAGCGAAAGAGCTTCACATTTCCGGAGCATGTTCGGCTGACGGCAAAATCGAAGCTGATGAAATCAGGGTGTCAGGCGGGTTAAACGCCGAAGGCGATATCTGCGGGGAATCCGTGAAAGTCAGCGGAAACATAACAGCCAAGCATCTGCTGAGCGCCGAAACAATAGAAATAAAGTTCGATTCTGCAAACTGCTCTATTGGTGAAATCGGCGGAGGGGTTATAACCATCCGCCCGGGAAACCTTCAAAACCGTCAAGGACGAGCGTTGGCTGATATTATAGAGGGACGCTTAACCAACTTTATGCAATGCGGCAAAAAGACCGCCACTATAAAAATCGGCTCTATAGAAGGGGACGATATAACTATCGAAAATTGCATAGCAGATACTATACGCGGAACAAACGTAACGGTAATGTCCGGCTGTGAGGTTAAAAAGGTAGAATACACCGGCAAGCTGACAATTGAGAACGGCGCAAAGGTCGAAGAGCAGATTAAAATATGAAAGCTTTTATAAAATGAATCAGGAGGATTGAATTTATGAGCGAATTAAATTCAGTAAGAATATCAGGAAGCGGCGGCTGCGGCGGCGGGGAATACTCCGAGGTAAGAATA
>CALDFS010000174.1 GCA_937942105.1 uncultured Ruminococcus sp.
TATGCCCCTAAAGTAGAAGTCATATATCTACATAATAGAGTTTATATTGCCTATAACCGCAAAGGTTTGACTACCTTTGCGGTTTTTCTTTTGTCGCTTTTTGTCAGAACACAGGACAAGCCTGCTTCTGGCGTGGGCTGCCGTTCGCCGCCTTTCAATCTGGATTTTCAAAAATTCAGATTGGAGGTAAAACGGTATGGCTTACAATAAAGCCAAAGAAGAAAAGAAATGGCGGCTCTGGAAAGAAGCCGAAGAAAAACAGTTAAGGAAGCTCGGCGTTGATGAAAGTACCATTGAAACGCTCCGTTCTCACGATTGGGCGATTTTCAATTCAGACAGGCGGTACTATCAGCGTATGCAGGAAGCGGGTACATACCTTGAGGGAGTTGCCGATGATACGCAGCAGCCCGAAATAAAGACAGTTGAGGACTTTCTGGACAGTATCGAAAATCAGCAGCTCTATCAGATTTTGATTAAGGTGGACAAGCTGACCCTGCAAATCGCCTTACTAAAGATACAAGGCTATTCCACCCGTGAAATAGCCCACTCTCTCAACATAACCGAGAAGGCTGTTTACAGGCGAATGGACAGGCTCAAAGAAAAATTAAAAAAGTTTTTTGGATAGAGGGGAAAATCTCAGTTCCCCACGGGCTACAGGGTGAGAGGACAAAATCCTCACACCCTGTTTTCTTTTGTGTGGCGAAAACAGGATTGTTCCTTGTCAATCGAATAATCATTCGCCAAATACTTTCTCTTTGTGATTGTGATGAGCATAAGCGTGTTGAAAGGTACGCCACGACCTGCCGCAAGGCGGAGAGCGATAACTACCTACCCAAAATATCGGGCAGCTCCCGATTTCGCCGTAACCCACAAAGAGGATAATGATACTCCCGTCCAGTCACAGTCCGAGCGTGATAAAACCGTCGCAGGCAATGAGGGCGGCTCTGGCAGACCGTCAGTTGGGGTGGAACTCCCGTGGTGTCAGTTCGCTGCTGACCGTTTGGCGACTTCCCTGCGTGAAACGCATTTGCATCTTGGGGTGTCGAGGACAAATAGAGATGCTTCTATCATAAAAGCCAAATACAAGGCGGTCTATGGAAACAGAGAATTGTTTATGCTCTCCCGACCTTAAAAACTTCCTTGTGTTTGGCTGATTACATAGGCAGAGCTTACCTGCTTATATTCAGATAGGAGGTCAAACTAATGGATAAAACAATTAAGCGTGGTGACATATACTACGCAGACTTAAACCCTGTTGTCGGCTCGGAGCAAGGTGGGACACGACCTGTACTTGTTATCTCCAATGATATAGGAAACAGGCACAGTCCTACGGTCATTATTGCCGCCATAACAAGCCGTGTACGCAAAAAGAAGAAATTACCTACACACTTATTTTTGGGGCAAATTGAGGGGCTTCCTGCGAACTCAATCATTCTCTTTGAGCAGTTACGCACGATTGATAAAAGCCGCTTGAAAGAACATCTCACACACCTTGATGAGCAGTATTTGAAATCGCTTGAATTTCCTCTCCTCATTAGTATCGGAGTTGAAAAAAGGAGGAGCTTATGAACTTTGGAGATATATATGCGTTAGTCTTAAAAGAATACCCAGACATTTTAACCGTTGATGAAATGAGCAAAGCTCTTGGTGTAAGCACAAAAACAGGTTATCAATTACTCCGTGAAAACAAAATAGAACACCTGAGGGTGGGCAGAGCGTACAAAGTACCGAAAGCCCATCTTCTTTCTTATCTGAGGTTAGGTCTGCGAAATGCGGAAAATTAAAGAATTTGCACATTCGACTTCTTTGGCTTAAATTGCTACAATGTATATGGTCAACAGCAGAAGTCGGTGCTACGCAAAGGAGGTTATATTTATGGTAGCAGGACATCTGCAAGAGAAAAAAGGCTATTTTTATATGGTTTTGAGCTATCCCGATGCTGCGGGAAAAAGAAAAACGAAATGGTTTCCGACAGGATTGCCTGTCAAGGGCAATAAAAAGAAAGCGGAAAAGATGTTAATGGAAACAAGGCAGACATTTGTACCTGAGTGCAAACCCATACAGGACGATATGCTGTTTTCGGACTTTCTGCTTCAATGGTTGGAAATCGCAAAGCCGACTATCGCACTTACCACATACGCATCATACTCAGGTATGGCAAAGAGCGTTATCATTCCGTATTTCAAGGAAAGAGAAATCACACTTTCCGAACTGAAGGCAACAGACATTCAGGCTTTCTATATGAAGCAGCTGAAACGAGTAAAAGCTAATTCGGTTATTCACTATCACGCTGTTATTCACAGGGCTTTGAAATATGCTGTAAAGATTGACCTTATTTCTGTCAATCCTGCGGATAAAGTGGAACGCCCTAAAGCTGATAAGTTCATCGGCAGTTTCTATGACAGCAACGAGGTACAGGCACTATTTGAAGCCGCCAAAGGAACGCTGATTGAAATACCGATTTTTCTCGGTGCGTTTTATGGACTAAGGCGAAGTGAAGCCCTCGGCTTAAAATGGGACGCTATTGATTTTCAAAACAATACGATTACCATTAGACACACCGTTACTTCCTGCAATCTTGACGGCAAGCATATCCAAATAGCACAGGATACGACCAAAACCAAGTCGAGTATGAGAACGCTGCCCCTTGTTCCTGCGTTCAAAGAGAAGCTGCTAAAGCTCAAGGAACAGCAGGAAGAATACAGGCGGGTATGCGGACGATGCTACAACAAAAAGTATTTGGAGTATATCTGTGTAGATGAGATGGGGACATTGATTTCTCCGCACTATCTCACATCATCATTTCCAAAGCTGCTTGAAAAGAACAATTTGCGCCACATTCGTTTCCACGACCTGCGCCATAGTTGTGCTTCGCTGCTTCTTGCGAACGGTGTTCCTATGAAACAGATACAGGAATGGCTCGGACACAGCGATTTTTCAACTACGGCAAATGTATATGCCCATTTGGATTACAATTCCAAGCTGTCATCGGCTGACGCAATGGTAAACGGTCTGAGTGGCGCATTAGAGGCTATTTCATAACTTCTGCGGCGTATCGCTTCACTAAGGATACGCCAACTACATATCCTAAGTTCAAATCACGGAGAGAACTTACGGAAAAATCTTTCCAGAGTGGAGAAAAAGAAAAAGCCTGCAAACGGTAAAAACCGCTTGCAGACTGAACATTCTGGCGGAGAGAGTGGGATTCGAACCCACGGTTCCGTTAGGAACACGACTTTTCGAGAGTCGCACCTTCGACCACTCGGACATCTCTCCGTGTATTTATCTTCACATCAGCCCTCAAAAACATCTTGGAAAAAGGAGAGAACTGATGGAGAGAACTAAGGGATATTTACTTTTCAATGATAGCCGAAAAACCCCGTAAAATCAAGGTTTTTCAGAGGTGAGCTTCCAAAAAGGGCATTCGTTTTCGAGTCGAGCCCGTTATGACCACTTCGATACTGCTCCGTATCAGTCAACACACTCATTTTCGTCTGAAAGTGTTCCAAAAAGTAGGTGCAAATTCCATCATATAGTGGTTTGTGCCTGTTATTTTGGTTTCACTTTGGATGAAAATCAGTGATTTATATATTATCACAAATCAGAAAATATTTCAACCCCTTTTGGCAAAAAATTTTTCCTCAAAAATGGTTGACAAATGTCTACCTGTGTGCTATCATGTGGGTAGACAAATGTGTACTTGTGCAAATCACAGGTAAAAATCATAGATAAAGGGGATTGTCACCGTGACAAAATTATCAGAATCCGAATGGAAAATACTTTCCGCACTTTGGGAAAAGGAACCGCAGACTATAATGCAGCTCACCGATACACTAAAGGAATCCACCGGCTGGAGCAAAAATACAGTTATTACTCTTTTAAAGCGGATGGAGGATAAGCAGGCGGTCGAGTATGTTCAGGCGGGCAATGCAAAGAATTATTATAGTGTTGTAAAGCGTGAGGATGTCGCCCTCGAAGAGACTCAGGGCTTCTTAAAGCGCATATACAGCGGAAGCATAGGCATGATGGTCAACTCGCTTATAAAGGAAAAAGCCCTTACAAAGGAGGAAATCAACGAGCTGTATGACATCCTGAAATCAGCGGAAGGGGATGGCAGCAATGATGCTTGAAATTATCCTCCCCTCGTCGGTCCTGATACTGATAATAATGCTGCTGCGCGCCTTCTGCCGCAAACGCATTAAGCCTACGCTGCGGTATGCTCTCTGGCTGATTGTGGCGGTGCGGCTGATTCTGCCGTTCAGTCTGTTTTCCAGCAATGCAAGCGTTATGAACTTTTTCGGCAAAGCCGGGATAGTTGAATTGCCCGCACAAAGTGCGGATATCGCTCCTTCTGCGCCGACCGATATTGTAAATGATGCACCGGCTGTTGACGGCTCAGATGACGCTTACACCCCGGAAGATATTATCGTGCCGGAGGTGCTGCCGCCGCTTGAACAGGGTTATACAGACCAGATAAGCTCTGTAAATCCGGCAGATAAAGCGGATATATCGCTTCCGGAAAATCCATCAGCTTCCAAAAACCCGACCGAGCCTGATTCACAGTATATCCCGCCTGTTCAGGATTATTCCGCTCAGCATAACACGCCTGAGCCTGCCGAAGCTCCTGCCGCTCAGATTGAACGTATTGAGAATGAGAATGTTCAGCCGACGGCAAATCCCGAAATAATCACTCCGGAAAAGAAACAGCCGTCAGTCAGCGTTTCACTGTTCGGAAGAAGCATTGAAATTCAGCCTTGGGTTGTGAATACCGTCAGGGCGGTCTGGCTTGCAGTTGCAGCTGTTATGGGATTATGGTTCTTTGGCGTGAATATCGCGTTCAGCCTGTCGCTGCGCCGAAGCCGCCGTAAGGTTGATATAAAAGCTCCGCTAATGGTCTATTCTGTGCAGAACCTTGATTCTCCCTGCCTGTTCGGGCTTTTCCGCCCGGCGGTGTATGTAAACGAAAAGACGGCGGATAATGAGGATTCCCTGCGCTTCGTGCTTGCTCATGAATACTGCCACTTCCGCCATGGAGATATGGTGTGGTCGATTTTAAGATGCGTTTTGCTTTCGGTTTACTGGTTCAACCCGCTTGTGTGGGCGGCGGCGTATCTTTCGAAAAGAGACTGCGAATGCTCCTGCGATGAAGCCGCCATAAAGCTTCTGGGCGAGCCTTTGCGCATTGATTATGGCAAGGCGCTTGTAAGCATGATACCCGAGCGCAGAGCCGACCCACGGCTGATAGGAGTAGCATCCACCTCGATGTCCGGAAGCAAGCGCGCAGTCCGCGAACGGGTAAAGCTTATAGCCAAGAAGCCCAAGAATACAGTTATAGCGGTTGTTCTGATTATCGCCGTTCTCATAGCTGCGGTGGGATGTACCTTCACATCTGCGGATAATGGCAAGGGAAAGAACTTGCCAAAGGCTGATATCGGTGATGATGCTTCAGAGCCAGACGCCCAGCCTGATAATCCTGATAATCAGGAGGATGGCGACCCTTCCGGGCAGGGCAATGCCGAAAGAGCAAGCGGTATGACTATAGAAACATATGATTCCCAAGAATTTTACGACATGAAACGCGCACAAACCAAGCCGTATATCATGCCGATCAACACCGAAAGAGGGGTTAAGGATTGCTGTGTACACATAAAAACCGATGGCGATAGGCTGCTCGGAGTATCTGAGTTCCTTTCTTCTCCGGACAACAACGGTCTGAGCATAATTTCAAGCGGCAGAGATTACGTATATCTCGCTGACAGTACACAGATTTACTATTACAATGTGACCACCGGCGAGTGTAAGCCTCTGATTCCCGATTCCTACGACGGTCACACACGACAGGAGTTTTTGGACTATTTTGCCGAGCTTTACAAAAAGCAGATCGAGACATCAAGCGCCCCAGCGGAAATGAAATACTGGCTGAACTGCACGAAGGTGAGCAGCGACGGCAAATGGCTTTGCTACGTCAGCAGCAAGTGGACCGAGGGCGGTAAAATCAGCGCAAGGGATCACCTTTGGCTGCACAACATAGAAACAGGCGAGGAGCATATATGCGATGACCTGCTTACCGATACGCTCGGTGAAAGTGCAGTCTTTACGCAGCTTATGTCCGACAACAAGCTTTTAGCCTCATACATCGAGCAGGACGGCACGCGCGTTCATACATTAGTTGATATCGTCACAAGGGAAACTGAAAAGATTTACAGCGAGCCGAAAAACACCTTCTTCTTTACGACATCGGATAAGTATATCATCACCTTTAACGGCGATCTCGAAGTGTATGACATCACAACCAGCAAAATCCACCGCTTTGATATCGGAGCAACGGATTGCGATTTAAACAGTCTTAGCTATACGCAGTGCAGCGGCGACTGCCTTGCAATCGCTCCCAAACCGGATGCCGCATATGTGATAGATTTGGTTAACGACAGGATCGATAAATTCACCCCGCCGGATGCAAGATACACCATTCGTGTCAAAGAGGTCTACGAGGGCAGGGCATGCCTGGATGTCATTAATAAAAGCACAAGCAGATTGTTCGGAAACTTTATCGTGAATACCGGGGCGGTTCCAGAACCGATTGAATACGATACCGAGCTTAAGCTGTATGCGCGCCATGTTGAGTTCAGCGAGCCGGATGTTCAGAGGTTTATCCCCGAGGTTTACGACCTCACCCCGATTTATGAGATTTTAGGCGAGGAAGCCGCCGACAGGGCAACAGCGGAGTACTATAAGCTTGATATGAACGAGCGTCAGTCAATCCCGCCGTTGTACAGGCTTCTGCGTGATACCGGAATCACCCGTGAGCAGCTCGAAGCCTACAATAAGACCGCCGAAACCAAGCTTTCGGATGAGGTGATAGAAGCCCTTTATTACCCGTATGACGAAATGGTCTGCGAATCGCTTATCGGAAGTCTCGGTATGTTCTGCGACGGTAAGGCTTTTAACCTTTACGAGGCTGTCCATTATCTTACCAACAATCTTCCCGGAAGCTCGGGTATGGCATTTTTCAACGAGGTCATGGAACATTCAAACGGTACCGGTACTATGATGATAACGAAGCCGTCCACGATTTGATAATGGGCTATCTCGAAGCATTCAAGTCGGGTGAACTGCCGGATGATTACCCGGTTGTGTCAACCATATATAACAGTTATTATATAGGCGAAAAATCATATAACAAAGAGCCTAATGCAATCAGCGCAGAAGTCTGCGACCCAACCACCGAACAGGGCGTTGCCCGCTGGCAGCAAATCAACAGGGAAAACGCATATGCAACCTACTATCTGCCGATTACAATAGACGGAAAAACGGCTGACTGCGAAATTAAAACCGCTATGGTGGGACCTGACAATATTGCGGATATATCCTACAGGGCACTTTCCGGCGGGCTTAGAATCTTCGGCGAGGGCACACGTGGCTGCTATGTTTTCGATGACTCCGGGCGGAGCATTTATCGCTTCGACATTGCCACAGCGGAGTGTACGCCGATATTGTCTCTTGCCGAAAGCGGATATTTTATCGAGGATCCGACGCATTATGACCATATCCCGGGCGGAAATTACAGCGCAAGATATGCCCTGCAGGTTTCGCCCGACGGCAAATGGCTGCTTTACCGCAGTGACAAATGGCTCAAGCAGAACATCAGACCCAGCGAAGAATACCACACATGGCTTCACAACCTCGAAACCGGCGAGGAGCTTCTGCTTGACGATATCGCGATATACGCCACCGGCTACGAAAAGCAGTTTGAGTATCTTCTTGCCGACAATAAAATACTTGTCAGCGGCGAGGATTCGGATGGCTCGCTCTGCTACAGCGTAGTTGATATTTTCACAAAGAATGCTGAAAAGATTCTGACCGTCCCCAGGGATATGCAGACCTTTGCTGCTTCGCCGGATTACATCTTCTATTTCACCGACAGAGAAACCACGCAAGCCGAGGTGTACGGCATTGCGGACGGCAGCACCCATCGCTTCCGCTTCAGCAGCCCTATTGTCAGAGCGAATACGCCGAAATGCTTGGGCAAATGTCTTGCTTTCAGGACCCACAGCGGCATAGTTGTTATGAATCTTGAATGCGATACAGCAATCAGCCTGAATTTGCCGAAAAATATAGAAAGCGGCAGCATGAATTATGAGATTATATCCGACGAGCTTGTTCTCATAGATGAATTTGCCTCCGGCTACAATGATTTCCGAATGAATATAGCCGTATGGACAGGTCTTGAAAGAGTGGCAAGAGATACAAGCTTAGCGGGCAGGTTATACGGCAGGCATGTCGAGTACACCGCGAAGGAGTATCAGAAATTCATTCCCGAGGTTTACGACCTCACCCCGATTTATGAGATTCTGGGTGAGGAAAAGGCCGCCGCCGCAATTGCGGATTACTATTCCCTTATATGTGAGGAAAGACTGGCTCTGCCGCCGTTGTACAGGCTTCTCCATGGTATGGAAATCACTAAGGAGCAGCTTAAAAAGTACAACGAAACCGCCGAGAACAAGCTTCCGGATGATGTGATAGAAGCGCTTTACCTTGATTGGATGCTTGTTTCATCTGAAGCCGAGCGCGTCAAGGAGGCTCTTTTGGGCGAAACCTCGCTTTTCTACGACGGCTATGCCTACAGCCTGAGCGAAGCCATATCGGCAAATCTTCCTTATGATGTTATGGCGGAATATTTAGGAAGGGTTGAGGAATATGTTAAGGAGAACTGCTCTGATTATTGGATAAACATTTTAAGACAGGAAAAGGAATATTACGACGATGCAGTAACCGCGGCAAATTCCAAGACAGGGGAAACGATATACAGTTTTAATAAGACAGCCGTGCAGGGTGATAAAACAGTCGACTACAGAATAGATGTTGTATGCACCGGCAGGAACGGAAATCAGTCATCAGATGAATTCAGCACCGATATCTGGGGTGAATTCGAGCTTCGGGCGTTTGATAAAAACGGCAAGCAGACGGGAAGCGTCAGGCTCGAGGGCGGTTTGCCGGGAAACCGGTTCGGCGCAACTGGTATCAATACCGAAAATCTGTCACGCACGTTCGACGCCATAACCGCCGAAAATATAATAATATTCTCATCCCCTTACTATTCCAGAGATAACACCTATATATCATCCATATACGGCATTACCTTCTCGG
>CALDFS010000175.1 GCA_937942105.1 uncultured Ruminococcus sp.
CATGTTATTAAGGTTATAGAAGGTGTTATAGCACCTGTAAAGCAGGTCCGCGTTGATTCTGGAAATCGATTCCACCGTCCCCGCGACCTCTATTCTTACGGGATGCTTTGAATACAGCGCCCGCAGAAGGTTGAAATATCCTGCGCGGTAAGGGTTATCCTCACACATTTTGGTTTCCTGACCGATGATTCCCTGCTCCTTTGCAACCGTTTCCTCGGTGAAATAAGGCTTCTGCACGAAATCAAGAAGTATGGAAAGCGATTCCTTAAAGTTATCGGTGCAGCTGAACAGATATACCGTTTTGTCAAAGGATGTATAGGCGTTGCCGCTTGCGCCGGTTTTGGCGTAAAGCTCGAAAACGTCGCTGTCCTCGTTTTCAAACAGCTTATGCTCTAAAAAGTGAGCTATCCCCTCGGGCACGGTGATAAAATCATCATCGTTTTTCGTCTTAAAGGTGGTGTTGACCGAGCCGTATCTGGTGCCGAAAAGCGCATGGGCGGTGGAATACCCTTCCATCTCCATAACGTATATTGAAAGCCCGGATGGGTGCTTTACATAGTAATACTCAGCGCCGGTAAGCTCGTTTTTAACAAGGCTTGGTTCATATTTCACAAGGCTCACCTCCGTTTTTAAGCACGAACACGGTATCAAGCTTCATATCGCCTGCCACAGCCGCAATATCCTTTCTGGTAACGGCGCTCAGCCTTTTTGAGTATTCCTCGGGCGATATTATCTCCCCGCGCTTTAAGCAGGTGTTATACCACCCCTCCAGCGAGAATACCCTGTCCCCCACCGCTTTCATCCGCGAGGTCAGGGCAAGCCTGGCGCTGGCGATATCGTCATCCGAAAAATCGCCCTTTGCCACAAGCGAAAGCTGATTGATAATTTCGCGCTCGGCAAGCTCAATATTTTCCTGTTCGACCGCGCTTACAACGAACATAGTTCCCTTTGCCTCGGAATAGATCGCCGAGCAGAAGTAGCACAGGCTCATCTTCTCGCGGACGTTAGCGAACAGCTTTGAAAAGGGCGCGCCGCCGTATATCATGCTCATAACCTGGGCGGCATATATATCGTGGATTTCCGGCTTAAAGGCGATTACAAGGTTCGCCTGCGAAACGCTCAGATGCTTTTCGACCCGCTCGGGGCTTGGCTTGCGCCTGCTGTAGCTTATATACGCGGGGTTCAGCCTTTCGCCGCCCTTGGTAAACCGCTCAAACATCGGCTCAATCCCCGAAAAATCGCCGCAGCCGCAGAAGGATATTTCCACCTTAGCGGTTTCAAGAAGTTTTTTATAGACTTCATATGCGCCGCGCGGCGTAACGCTTTCAACATCCGCGCGCGAACTGTAATATTTCATTGCGCTTGGCTCGCCCCGGTATACCGTTTCATAGGCGAGGTTCAGGGCATAGGACACCTTGTCGTTGATTTCGCCGTCTATCGCGTCAAGCAGGTCATTTCTTCTCATCTCGAACTCGGTTTTGGCGAAGCCGCCATCCTCCAGCGCGGGGTCGAAGATACAGTCGAGCAGAAGCCCGCAGGCCTGGCGGGATATATCCTCACCGTCAAGGGCGAATTTATCATCCAGATAATCCACCGAAAAGGCGATCTCATAAATATCGCCCTTCTGGTCGGAAGAGCCTGAGACGGAAGTGCCGTATAAAGCGCTCAGCCTCTGCGAAAACTCCTTGCCGGTGGGGTATTTGGCACAGCATGAGGATATCACTGCGGGAATCAGCGCCAGAGCGGCGGCGTCACCGCTGTTATATTCGGTCAGAAGCCTGACTGTTACCGCGTTTGATTTGAACTTGCCATCGTGGATTTTCAGCAGGGACACGCCCCCTGAAAGCTCCTTATATTCATATTCAGGTTGCAATAGCTCAGCCATCCTTTCGTTTTGTGTGATTTATGTTAAGATATTATCACAGGTCATCGCTTCAATATTTATTTATTTTACCACATATTATCGCATTATGCAAGTGCTGAACTTATCATTTTGTGCAAAACATATTTTTGAATTTATTGTATATTTTTTCTTGCTATTCTTTGGATTATGTGTTATTATATAAGTACACAAAGAAATTTATGGTTCTTTGCATGCATCAAATTACGAAAAGAGGAATGCTCATGAAAAAACTGATTGTTGTTATACTGACCGCCGTTTTGTTCACCTCCTGCGCGCTGCAATCCGTCAAGATAACTCCCCTCGGTGAAAAGGATTCTATATATAATCTTTACGGTGGGGACGCTCACTGGCAAGGTGGCGAGGTTGAGGAGGAATGGCACAGGCTTCATTCAGCCGACTACAACCAAGCAGCCAAGGACGCAGGCTACTTTTTCGGCTACGTCACGTCAATAGAATCTGAGGACGACCGCCTTATGGTAACGGTTGAGAACTACGGCGACAACATAAAAAGCGGCGCTTACAGATTCCCTGTTTACGATTCAACGCCGATTGTTAAATACCATCAGTCACGCATGGAGCCGTCTGACCTATATGTTGGCATAATGGTTGTTATAGTATATTACGACTACAGCCCCAGCGATGCCGGAAAGAAAATAAACGACGTTGTTGCTTATACTATTGGAATAATGAACAACGAAGAGGTTTCTGCTCTGCCAAAGGATATGGAATTCGTAATGAGTTCAAAGGATATTAACGCCGAGCTTCCCGCACAATCCTTTGCGGGCGCAGATTCTATCAGCTATCGCGGCGGTGCTAAGGCTATTGAAACATCCGCCAAGAGCAAGGAGCTTTCTGAAAAGGAAATCGCCAAGCTCAGCCCGGCGGAGTTTAAAAAGTGGTACGATGGCAAGCTTGCGGCGTTTCTTGAAAAGAATGAGTATGTCCGATTCTACTACGGCTATGTTGCCTATTATGAGGAATACAATGGCAAAACATTTATAGTTGTTGCAAATAAAGACGGAACAAGCATCAATAACTCTTCCTTCAATGTCAGGATTTTCGATTCAACCGTTGTCACTAAGGAAGGCAAGGTATTAAAGCCGAGCGACCTTAAGGTTGGGCAAAAGGTGATTATTTCATACTACATTTGGGACACTACGGAATCATCAGACAACAGTCAGGCGGTATACCACGTTGAAATCCTTGACACTAAGGACACGCCCGACCCGCTCCCCGAAGGAGTTGTGGACATTCACCACGGCGACGGATTATATATCCCACTGGAGGGCGAGGATATTTAAGCTAAGCTTGCATAAAAACAGCAGACTCCTGCTTTTTTCGGGGGTCTGCTGTTTTATTTCCAATATTCATAGCAAGCCTGCATAAAAGCCTTTATGTCCGCGCCGTAAACGCGGGCAAGCTCGGGGCTTTTTAGAACCTTGGGCGTTTCGCCGTCAAGAACCCTTTCGCCGCCGCTCATAAGGACCGTCCTGTCAAAAAGCATGGGGATAAGAGATATCTCGTGTACCACGCCTATAACG
>CALDFS010000176.1 GCA_937942105.1 uncultured Ruminococcus sp.
GCTTCTTAGAGATGGGCGTATCCCCCGAGCAGGCTCCCGACAAGCCCACATATGTTAAGATTCACTTTGAAAAGGGCGTTCCAACCGCTGTAAACGGCGTTGAGATGGGCGCGGTAGAGCTTGTTTCAACCCTTAACAAGCTCGGCGGAGAGAACGGAATAGGTCTTTTGGATATAGTTGAAAACCGCCTTGTGGGCATGAAGTGCCGCGGCGTGTATGAGACTCCCGGCGGAGCTATCCTTTACAAGGCTCATCAGGTGCTTGAAACCATCTGCATCGACAAGGAAACCGCGCACTACAAGTCGCTTGTAGCTCAGAAGCTTGCCGAACTGGTTTACAATGCACAGTGGTTCACTCCGCTGACCGAGGCTATTTTAAGCTTTGTAAAGACCACCCAGAAGACCGTTACCGGCGACGTTACCCTGAAGCTTTACAAGGGCAACATGATCAACGCCGGAGTTACTTCGCCTTATTCCCTTTACGACCCCGAAATTGCAACCTTTGATGAGGACGAGGTTTACAATCAGGCTGATTCTGCCGGATTCATCAACCTTTACGGTCTGCCGACCAAGGTTTATGCCAAGATGAAGGCGAAGAATGGAATAAAGTGAGTGATGCACTCGCTGGCGCGAGCGTGATGAGTGATGTCGCTCGTTTGGACTCGCTGTGATGCGCGCCTTGTGACGCGATGAGGAGTCAAGCGTTTCACTGAGATGAAACGCTTGACGAATTTTAAGAAGCTGCTCCGCAGCCCTGAAATGTCTGCGAGCTTTATTAAATGAAAAATATTTACACGGAGTGTGCAATCAATGGAAAAAATGTGGGCAGGAAGAACCAGCGGCGTTACCAACAGCATTGCCGATGATTTCAATTCCTCGATCAGGTTTGATTCGAGGATGTATAAGCAGGACATTCAGGGCAGCATTGCCCACGCCGAGATGCTTTCTAAGTGCGGGATAATTTCCGAGCTTGACGCCGGCGGTCTTATAGTGGGCTTGCGCGGAATCCTTGAGGATTTGGAGGACGGCAAGCTTGCCATCAACCCCGAGTGCGAGGATATTCATATGTTCGTTGAGCAGATACTCACCGAGCGCATAGGCGAGCTTGGCAAAAAGCTTCACACTGCCCGCTCGCGCAATGACCAGGTCGCGCTGGACACAAGAATGTATCTTCGCGATGAGACGGACGAGATTATCGCTCTTACGAAATCGCTCGTTTCAGCGGTTACCGACCGCGCCGAGGAATACAAGTCCGCCGTTATGCCGGGCTATACCCATCTTCAGCGCGCCCAGCCCATAACCTTCGGTCATCACCTTATGGCATATTCCATGATGCTTCTGCGCGACATTGAAAGGCTTGCAGACTCCAAAAAGCGGCTGAACGTCTGCCCTATAGGCTCCTGTGCGCTTGCCGGCACTACATATCCCACCGACCGCGCATTTGAAGCGGCAGAGCTTGGGTTTGACGGCATCTGCCTTAACAGCATTGACGGCGTTTCGGATAGGGACTTCTGCTTGGAGCTTCTTTCGGATATCTCGATAATAATGGCGCATCTTTCCAGATTCTCAGAGGAGATTGTGCTTTGGTCGAGCTGGGAGTTCAAGTTTATCGAGCTTTCGGACGATTTCACAACCGGCTCCTCTATCATGCCCCAAAAGAAAAACCCCGACATGGCGGAGCTTGTAAGGGGAAAGACGGGCAGGGTATACGGCGATTTAATGGGTATGCTGACCGTTATAAAGGGTCTGCCCCTTGCCTACAACAAGGACATGCAGGAGGATAAGGAAGGCGTGTTCGACGCGGTTGACACCGTTAAGATGTGCCTGAAGGTATTCATCGGCATGGTCAGGGGCTTTAAGGCAAACACCGATAATATGCTTGCCGCCGCAAAGAAGGGCTTTATAAACGCAACCGATTTGGCAGATTATCTCGTGAAAAAAGGTATGCCGTTCAGAAGCGCATATAAAATCTGCGGGCAGATAGTCGCCCAGTGCATAGCAAGCGGAAAGGTTTTGGAGAGCTTGGAGCTTTCGGAATACCGCAAGTTCAGCGAGCTTTTCTGCGAAGACCTCTATTCCGAAATCGACCTTAAAAACTGCGTTGAAAAGCGGATAAGCGCGGGCGGAACATCGGTATCGTCGGTAGAAGCGCAGATAAGCGCGGTAAGAAGCAAGCTGAAGGAGGATTTGGCATGAGCATAAATTTAAAGGGCAGGGATTTTTTAAAGCTGCTTGATTTTACCCCCGAGGAGATTGGGTATCTTATAGACCTGGCTGCGGATTTGAAGGCTAAAAAGGCGGCGGGAACCCCGCACAGGCTCTGCGAGGGAAAAAACGTTGCGCTGATATTTGAAAAGACTTCCACCCGCACCCGCTGTTCGTTTGAGGTTGCTTCTCATGACCTTGGCATGGGCTGCACATACTTAGACCCCACTGGCTCGCAGATAGGCAAGAAGGAAAGCATTGCCGATACTGCGCGCGTTCTTTCGCGCATATATGACGGCATAGAGTATCGCGGCTACGGTCAGGCGATTGTTGAGGAGCTGGCAAAGTATTCTGATGTACCTGTATGGAATGGTCTTACAAACGAATTCCACCCCACCCAGATTCTTGCCGACTTCCTTACCATCAGGGAGCATTTCGGCAGGCTGAAGGGGATAAACTTTGTCTACATGGGCGACGCAAGGTACAACATGGGCAATTCGCTTATGGTGGGCTGCGCCAAGATGGGTATTAACTTCACCGCCTGCGCGCCCAAGAAGTACTTCCCAAGCCCCGAGCTTGTAAGAGTATGCAAGGATATCGCCAAGCAAACCGGCGGAAGTATACGTCTGTGCGAAGACCCTGCCGAAGCCGTGAAGGGCGCAAACGTCATCTATACCGACGTTTGGGTATCCATGGGCGAGCCGGACGAGGTTTGGCAGGAAAGAATTACCGACCTTTCGCCATATCAGGTCAACGCAAAGCTGATGAACGCCGCCGCTGAGAACGCTGTATTCATGCACTGCCTGCCCGCCTTCCATGATTTAGGCACCGGCATCGGCAAAAAGATATCCGAAAAGTTCGGAATTGACTGCATGGAGGTCACCGACGAGGTGTTTGAGAGCGAGCGCTCAATCGTCTTTGACGAAGCTGAAAACAGAATGCATACCATAAAAGCGGTTATGGCAAGCACTTTGTGCGATGGAATTGAGCTGTAAATAGTTAAAGCAACCAAGCCGTCCGGGGATTACTCGGGCGGCGGTTTTTGTTGATGTCCGATTATTCACCTCACTAAAATAGGACATTGGCTGTTATCATGTCCTAAATGTCCGAAGTTTCTGCCTGGCAGGATAGGATATTCTTAGCTTCCCTCAACAAATAATTCCGCCTTGCCTCCAGCGCCGCTCTGTCAAATATCAGCGCCTCGGTAAGGCTTACATCGGTCACCTCGTTGAAGCCGGATTCCGATATTGCAATTGCCTTGTTCACCGCCTCAATATCCTCTTCAAGCTGCTTAAGCCGAAGCCTTCTTTCCTTTTCGAGCCTTCTTTGCTCCTTGGTCTTGAGTATTGCCGTCATGATTATCCATCCTTTCACGCGATTATCCTTGCTGTCAGCCGTTTTCACATTATCAGCCGTTTTACTAAATAAATATGGCTGGTCATGCTTATAAATTACAATTCTGCATATAATTATTATTAGAAATATTCTTGATTGAAAGGTGCGGTGCAGGATGGGTAATTTCAGATATGCAAGCCTGAGATACTGCTCGGTTTTGAAAAGAAATGTTGTTTTTGAGAACTATTATGATTCGGAGGGCAAGGGGGTAAGCGACTGCATATATAAATCGCTCTGCAATTATGATAAGTGCGGCTGCCGGAACAGCCTTTTCGCGGGGTTCATGCCGGCGGTAGTGTCTGCTAACGAGGCAAACGCAGAGCTTGGGCGGGAAAGCTGAATCTGTATTATTGTGCGCAGGCTCGGATTATCGGACCTGCGCAATGCTTTGCGCGGTTGAATCCCCGAAAAAGCCATATTGCTGCGCTTCCGGGATATATCCCGGAAGAGCGTGCAAATTACTTGACAACCGCTTTACTCTGTGCTATAATGGTGAAAATTATTTATTAATACGGAGGGAATATATCATGAAGCATATCGTTACTCTTAAGACCCGCAGCCTTTGCAAGAGCGCAAAGAACGGCGGATGCGGCGAGTGCCAGACTTCCTGCCAGTCTGCCTGCAAGACGAGCTGCGGCATTGCAAACCAGAAGTGCGAAAAGTCTGACAAGAAATAATAGTTGGAATTTAATGCCGCCGCATTTTCCGGCGGCATTATTTTTTTGACTCTGAAAGGAATTGTATTTTATGATACACTGCTACAAGCAGGGCGGCTTGAACATCGTTTTAGATGTTTACTCCGGCTCTGTACATATCGTTGACGATGTTTGCTATGACATAATTTCAATGTTTGAGGATAAGTCAGAGGATGAAATAGTATCTGTTCTTCTGGATAAGTATGCAGACAATCCCGAGGTCACCGAGGGCGAGCTTAAGGAATGTTATGCAGAAATAGTTTCCTTAAAGGAAGAGGGAAGCCTGTTCGCTCCCGATATCTTTGCGCCTATGGCTAACACTCTTAAGGAGAAAACCTCGGGCGTGGTGAAGGCTCTCTGCCTGCACGTTGCCCATACCTGCAACCTGAACTGCTCCTACTGCTTTGCTTCGCAGGGAAGATATTCCGGCGAGCGCGCTGTTATGAGCTTTGAAACAGGCAAACAGGCGCTGGATTTCCTTATCGCCAACTCGGGCGAGCGGCACAACTTAGAAGTGGACTTCTTCGGCGGCGAGCCGCTTATGAATTTCGACGTTGTAAAGCAGCTGGTAGCCTATGCCCGCTCGGTCGAGAAGGAAGCCGGCAAAAACTTCCGCTTTACCCTTACCACCAACGGAATGCTGATTGACGACGACGTTATAGACTTCGCCAATAAAGAGATGTCGAACGTGGTTTTAAGCCTTGACGGCAGAAAACAGGTTCACGACAGGTATCGCGTTGACTATGCCGGAAAGGGAAGCTGGGAAAGGATAGTGCCCAAATTCCAGAAGCTTGTGCAGGCTCGCGGCGGAAAGAACTACTATATGCGCGGAACGTTTACCCATGCAAACCCCGATTTTTTGGAGGATATAAAGGTAATGCTTGATTTAGGCTTTGACGAGCTTAGCATGGAGCCTGTAGTCTGCGCGCCCAGCGACCCCTCTGCACTCAATGAAAGCGACCTTGAAATCGTAAAAAAGCAGTATGAAGAGCTTGCCGAGCTTATGCAAAAGCGCAGAAGCGAGGGCAGACCCTTCACCTTCTATCACTATATGATAGATTTAAGCGGCGGACCCTGCATATATAAAAGGATATCCGGCTGCGGCTCCGGCACGGAATACATGGCTGTTACCCCTTGGGGCGACCTTTACCCCTGCCATCAGTTCGTGGGGGACGAAAAGTTCAGGCTCGGCAACATCTGGGATGGCGTTACCAATCATAAAATGCAGGAGGGGTTAAAGGCCTGCAACGTCTACGCTGCTGGGCGAAGCTTTACTGCTCGGGCGGATGTGCCGCAAACGCTTATCACGCCACCGGCTCTATTCGCGGCGTGTATAAAAGCGGATGTGAGCTTTTCCGCAAGAGGATGGAGTGCGCAATATATCTGGAAGCTTTAAAGAGCATTGAGGACTGAAGCGATTCGCTTTGTGACTGCCTTCGGGGCTTATCAAGCGTTTCTTCCCGACCGCCGCGCCCATATAGATTGTTCGTTGCCGTAGCTTGTGCAGGCGACGTACATAGTGCGGGCGGAGGTCTGGACGCTTTTTGCGTCCTGCCGGCGTAAGCCGACAACGCGCCATGCGCGTAGACCTCCGCTGCCAACGTTTGTTGGGTGGGCGCGGCTTCCCTGTAATCCAACAAAAACTGCCGCAAGGCGAATACATTTTCCCTAAAGAAAGCCCGGTGATAAAATGACTCTCACCCCCATCTGCGATTTCGTGAAGCGATACGCCCAAAGCGGTTCTTTGCGGCTTCATATGCCGGGGCACAAGGGCAAGCCGTTTATTGGCTGTGAAAGCCTTGATATAACCGAAATAGAGGGCGCGGACGTTCTATATCACGCCGAAGGCATCATCCGCGAGAGTGAGGATAACGCTGCCCGGCTGTTCACAACGGCTAAAACGTTTTACTCCGCCGAGGGTTCGTCTCTTTGCATACGCGCAATGGTTTACCTTGCAAAGCTTTACGCCGGAAGCTTGGGGAAGTCCCCAAGGATAATCGCCGCCCGCAATGCGCACAAGACCTTTATAACCGCCGCGGCGCTGATGGATATAGACGTTAAGTGGCTCTATTCGCTTGATTCCTCGGTGCTTTCATGCAGAATAGATTTTGCAGAGCTTGAAAGAATGCTGGCTTCGCTGAACCCTGCGGCTGTTTACATAACCAGCCCGGATTATTTGGGCAATATCGCCGATATCAAGGCGATTGCCGGGCTTTGCCATAAATACAAAAGTATATTGATGGTTGACAATGCCCACGGCGCGTATCTTAAATTTTTGAATACGTCCGCCCACCCCATAGACCTGGGGGCGGATATAGTCTGCGATTCCGCACATAAGACGCTTCCTGCTTTAACCGGCGGGGCATACCTGCATATCTCGCGCTCGGCGCCGGATTTCTTTGCCGAACACGCCGAAAATGCGCTTTCGGTGTTCGCTTCAACCAGCCCTTCATATCTTATATTGCAGTCGCTTGACGGTGTTAACGGGCTTCTGCACAGCGGTCTTCAGGATAGGATACGTGCCTCGGCGGCAAGGGCGGAATCCCTTAAAAAAAGGCTGGCAGAGCATGGGTATACGCTTGTATCCCGCGAGCCGCTGAAGCTTACAATATCCCCCAAGCCTTACGGCTATACCGGCGCACAGCTTGCCGGAATCCTTGCTGAAAATGGGATGGTATGCGAATTCTCCGACCCCGACTATGCGGTGATGATGTTCTCCTCCGAGACTGCTGCCGAGGATTACAGCCGCCTTGAAGCCGCTCTTCTGGCGATACCCCGCGCAGAGCCTGTAGGCGTTCGCCCGCCGAGGCTTGAACGAATGGAAGCGGCGATATCCCCGCACGGTGCGCTGATGTCAATGCAGGAGTGGATACCGGTGGCGCAGGCGCAGGGAAGAATCTTAGCCGGGGCAAGCGTATCCTGCCCGCCCGCCGTGCCGATAGCAGTAATCGGGGAAAGGCTGAATAAGTCTGCGGTAGGGCTTTTTGAGTATTACGGCATAGAAAAATGCCTTGTTGTGCGGGAATAGCGGGGTTAGCACCGCAATCCGGAAAAATATTCTATTGCTATTGACAGACGATAAGTATTGTGGTATCATATAAAGTGCATATTTGTATCATATGGTAAGCGGTGCTTTCCGGCATTGCTTATAAGGATACATCTGCCCCGCTAATCTCATGGCGGGATAATGCCGTATCACGGCGAAATGAGAATGTATACTTGCAGACCGTGCTGTATACATATTAAACGGTATGTATCCGCCAAATGAATTTATGGATACAGGAAAGGTTTGATTTTCTTAAATGGATATTTTCATAATAGTTCTGCTTTTGCTTTTATCTGCGGTATTTTCGGCATCTGAAACCGCATTTTCAGCCGCTAAGGATACAAGGCTCCGCGCAATAGCACAGGACGGCGGCAAACGTGCAAAGCTGGCTATTAAAATTTCCGAAAACTTCGATAAGGCGCTTACAGCTATCCTTATCGGAAACAACATCGTTAATCTGGCTGCGGCTTCTGTCGCGACGCTGATGGTAACAAACCGCTTCGGCTCGCAGTATGTGGCTGCGGGAACAGCTGTAATAACTGTTCTGGTTATCATCTTCGGCGAGATTATACCCAAAAACTTAGCAAAGGAATACCCCGAAACGTTCTGCATGTTTATAGCCTACCCTCTTTGGGGAATGATAGTTGTGTTCACGCCATTGGTATGGCTGCTTATAAAGCTTAAAAACCTTGTTGTTAAGCTTGTAGGCGGCGAGAACGACCAGCCCTCCATGACTGAAGAGGAATTAAAGCTGATGATAGACGAAATCGAGGATGAGGGTGTGCTTGACGAGTCGGAGAGCGACCTTGTTAAAAACGCTCTGGAATTTTCGGATATCTCGGTTTCGGAAATACTCATTCCGCGCGTAAATATTGCGGCAGTCGAAATAGGAGACGATGTTGAAACTATCAAGGAAGCCTTTATAACCTCTCATTTTTCAAGGCTCCCGGTTTATGAAAAGACGATTGACAGTATTGTGGGAATCATCCACGAAAAGAACTTCTTCGATATGTATCTTCATGGCAGACGGGATATAAACGAAATCATCCAGAAGCCGCTCTACATATTCGGTCTGACCTCGATTTCCGATATTATGAAGGAAATGCAGCGCTCGAAGAGCCATATGGCGGTTGTTGTAGACCAGTACGGCGGCACTCAGGGCATTATTACCATGGAGGATATTATTGAGGAGCTTGTCGGCGAGATTTATGACGAGACTGATGAGGAGGATACATCATTCGTTGACCTCGGCGAGGATGAATATGAAGTCTCGGCGGACTTAAGCATTCGCGACTTTCTGGATAAGGCGGGCTTAGAGGAGGACGAGATTGAAACAGACTGCAATTCAATAGGCGGTCTGGTAATGGAGAATCTTGACCATATACCCAGCCTTAATGAAGAGGTTGAAATATCCCATTTCACCTTCAGGGTCGTATCTGCCGATGAGCAGAAGATCGACAGGGTCCATATCACCGTTCACGAAAAGCCGGACGAGGATGAGGATGATGACAGGGATAAGGACAGGGATAAGGACAGAGACAAGGATAAAGATAAGGATAAAGATAAGGATAAAGATAAAGACAAAGACGATGAATAGTCCTTCAATATATTATTAGAGCAGTCGGTGCGGAAATGAAGAGGTTGAAATATACCGCTTTACCTTACACATATCAGGGTGTTCCGCACCGATTTGTGGTATTATGCGGTATAAATTAAAGGGTTTTTGCTCAGGCAAAGCCCTTAATTTTTTTCTCGCAGTCTGAGACAGAACGATAAATTGGTCAAATTGCACAGTTTTCAGGGATGAACTTCTATGATTCTCTCAGAAAACTAAGAAAATTCGCTATTGCATTTTCTAAATACCAATGGTATAATTGATGTACAAAGTGGTATTTGGTGTTAAATGGCGGTATATACGTAAAGAAAGGGGTGAGCCTGTTGCCAAATGTAAATATGAGCGGAGAGCTTCCGTATACCATAGACCAAAAAGGAAGAATGTCGTTTCCTCAGCGCTTCCGCGATATAATCGGCGAAAGGTTCATGCTCACCCGTGGGGCGAACCATCGCCTTGTAGCCTATTCCGAGGAAAGGTGGCAGTCCCTTGTCGATAAGATATCCGCTATGCACGCGGGCAGAGAAAAGGAAATGCTCACCCATATGTATGTTAAGGGCGCAAACCCGGTTGAAACCGATAAGCTGGGAAGAATCTTAGTTCCGCAGGCTCTGCGCGAATATGCCGGTCTTATAAAGGACGTTTACGTTGTAGGGGCGATAGACGTTGCGGAAATCTGGGATAAATCCACTTATGAGGATTATACTCAGTCAATCGACACCGAAGCCCTGTATGCTGCAATGGCAGCACTGGAGTAATCATGGAATTCAAACACATTCCGGTCATGCTGGATGAGTGCATCGCCGGGCTGAACATCAAGCCCGATGGCATATATGTAGACGGCACCGCAGGCGGAGCGGGTCATTCCTCTCAGATAGCAAGGCGGCTTACAACCGGCAGACTTATAGCAATAGACCGCGACCCTGACGCCGTTGAAATCGCAAAAGAACGGCTTTACGGTCTTAATGCCACCGTTGTGCATGACAATTTCGGAAATATAGATAATATCCTTAAGGATTTGGGAATAGAGCGTATCGACGGTATGCTTTTGGATCTGGGCGTTTCCTCCTACCAATTAGACAATGCCGAGCGCGGCTTTTCCTATCATGCCGACGCCGAGCTTGATATGCGCATGAGCCGCGAGGGCTTAAGCGCGCGGGACGTCGTGAACACCTACCCCTACAGTGAGCTTTGCCGTATTTTATTTGAATACGGTGAAGAAAAATTTGCAAAATCCATCGCCTCTAATATAGTAAAAATGCGTGAATCCAAACCCATCGAATCCACCGCGGAGCTGGCGGAGATAGTAAAAACGTCGGTTCCGTCCCGGGTTCGGAGGGAGAAGAATCCCTGCAAAAAGACCTTTCAGGCGATTAGAATAGAGGTCAATAACGAGCTGGGCGAGCTTTCGCAGGCGCTTGATAAAGCCTTCGAGGCGCTCAACCCAAAAGGAAGGCTTGCGGTAATAACCTTCCACTCGCTTGAAGACAGACTTGTTAAGCAGCGCTTTGCATCGTTCACCCAGGGCTGCATATGCCCGCCGGAATTTCCGGTGTGCGTGTGCGGAAGAACTCCGAGAGCGAAGCTGGTAAACAAAAAACCGATAGAGCCATCAGAAGCCGAGCTTGAATCAAACAACCGCTCGCACTCGGCAAAGCTGAGGATCATTGAAAAGATAAAGGATTAGAAAGCAGCCGGAAAGTATAAAACAGAAAGGAATGACAGTAAACCATGGCGACTCAAAGGGGAAATTTAGCCTACGATATCTCTGTTTATGAGCCTAAGCCAAAACAGCCCGAAGCCAAACAGCCGCAGATAAGGGTAAAAAAGAATGATAATGTTCAGCCGCAGAGCGCAAAAAGCATACTTCTTACGGCTGCCGTTGTTCTTGCAATGATGTTTGCCATGCTTTACGGCAAGGTTGAAACAAACCGTCTTTTCGGGGAGACGGCTAAGCTTCAGGAACAGCTTAAGACCCTTGAAGCGGAGAATATAGCGTTAGCGGCGGAGTATGAATCGCGGACGTCGCTCAAAAACGTCGAGGAATATGCCCAGAACACCTTGGGCCTGAAGAAGCTTGACAAATCGCAGATTGAATACGTTGAGTTCGAGGGCAACACCGTCATCGAGGTCGTTGAAACGGAAAAGAAGAATATTTTCGTTATTATAAGGAACTGGTTTGCAAATATCTATGAATATCTGGGAGCATAACGAAATAAGTATAATGTATACGGATAGTGTATGCACACTACACGGGAAGTTAAGACAACACCGCACAAAGACTGTGCGCAATATGTCAGCCGGATTTTTCGTCAGACAATACAAGGGCTTCGCATAAGTGGGCTTTTGCAAAGCGTGACGGTGGATTCGCAGTCAGCTTGCGTACAAAGGCACAAGCCGCTCTTTGCGCGGTGTTGCATTAAGATTTACCCTTGTATTATTCGGGGTTAAACTGAGCTTTTTTGTCTGATTATTGGCAAAAAGCGGAAAGGAAACAAAATGGCAGTATCCGATAAAACAACCGCGTCTATGCGCAGAAGGCTTTATTTCATCATTTTTGCCGCGATGGTTCTGGCAATGGGCTTCGTGGCGTTCAGCATGTATAATGTCGCCGTCAAGGAGAGCGCAAAGTATCAGGAGCTGGCAAACAGCCAGCAGTTCCGTGCGACGACCGTCAAGGCGAACCGCGGCACTATATACGACCAGAACGGACAGGTTCTGGCACAAAGCGTAACCGTTTATACAGTTTTTGTAGACCCCAGAACCTTCGCTGAAAGGGATATGGGCAAGGAATCCACCATGTACCGCGAGGTCATAGGCAGAGATCCTGAGGAGTATAAGGTCAACCGCGAGGAATATATTGTTTCCACCCTTTCCGAGACTCTAAGCCTTGCCCCCGAGGATATAAGGCAGAAGCTGTATAAAAACAACGCCTATCAGGTAATAGCCAAGGATGTTGATAAGGCTGCCGCAACAAAGATACTTACCGCAATGTCAGAAGCCGGAATAACCTCGGTCGGAGCAACACCGACTGCTAAAAGATACTATCCCCAGAACGACCTTGCCGCCAACGTAATAGGACATCTGCATTACGACGGCTACGGCATATACGGCTTGGAGGCTTACTATGACGATTATCTTACCGGAACCGACGGCAGAATAGTCAGCGCGCGCGACGCTACCGGCGCAGAGTTCCAGTATAAATACAAGCAAAGCTACGACGCCCGCGACGGCGACTCTATTTATACAAATCTCGACGCTACGATTCAGTATTATTGTGAAAAGGCGCTTGAATCGGCAGTTTTGCAGAATAACCCCAAGGACAAAGCCTGCGCAATAGTAATGAACGCCAAAACCGGCGCGATATACGCCATGGCGACCGAGCCTGACTATAACCTCAACGAGCCTGCGGCGATATACGATACCCAGCAGGCGGCGATACTCGCAGGGCTTGAGGATTTGGGAAATGCTGAGGAATACAACCAGCAGCGCTCAGTCTTCTGGAACAGACAGTGGACGAATAAGGCAATATCCGAGCTTTATTATCCCGGCTCGGTATTCAAGGTAGTAACCGGCTCGGCGGCAATCGAGGAAAACGCCATAAGCCTGAACGATACCTTCTACTGCAAGGGAGTTGTTACGGTGGACGGCGTACCCTTCCACTGCTGGACTACCGGCTCCCACGGAAGCCAGACCTTTGTTGAAGCCATGACCCACTCCTGCAACCCGGCGTTCGTAGCTATAGGTCAGAAGCTTGGGGCAAAGAACTTTTCCAAATATCTTGACGCTTTCGGCTTTACCGAGAAGACAGGCATAGACCTGCCCGCAGAGACAAACAGCCTGTGTGCCACATACGAACAGATGACCCCGGTAACCCTTGCTTCAAGCTCCTTCGGTCAGACGAATAAGATAACCCCGATTCAGATGATATGCGCCTATGCGGCGGTAGTAAACGGCGGAAACCTTGTAACCCCGTATGTAGTGGATAAAATCGTTGACTGCGACGGCAACATAGTCAAGGAATTTACCCCCACAATCAAGCGTCAGGTAATATCCGAGGAAACATCGGCAATAATGCGTGACACCCTTGAGACGGTTGTAACCGTAAACTCGGGAAGCAATGTTTATATAAAGGGCTATCATATCGGCGGAAAGTCGGGAACCTCGCAGAAGCAGGATATGCCGGGCGGCGATTCGCTGTACGTTTCATCCTACTGCGCATTCTATCCCGCCAGCGACCCCGAAATAATCATGCTCGTTATGGTAGACCAGCCGCAAAACGGTCTTTATTACGGCTCGGCGGTTGCCGCCCCGGTAGTTTCCGAGGTGTTCACCGAAATACTGCCGTATTTAGGCTACTATGCCGAATACACCGAAGACGAGCTTGAAAACCTTGAAGTAACCGTTCCGGACGTTCAGGGAGCACAGATAGGCTCGGCAATGGCTACTATAGAAAGCCTGGGCTTGAAATACAACATCGTCGGCGACGGCGAGACGGTTGTAAAGCAGGTCCCGCTGCGCGGAACCGAAATGCCCAAGGAGTGCACCGTTATCCTTTACACCGAAGAGGACTATGAGGAGGATATGGTAACCGTCCCCGACCTTACTGGCTATTCGCTGGAAAAGGCGAACAAAAAGCTTGCGTCCATCGGGCTTAACCTGAGGCCGCTTGGAGGCGCCGCTCATAAAGCGGGCGCGGAATGTTCGGGAGGAATGAACTACGTCAACGTCGAGGTGCCCAAGGGCACGGTAATAGAAGCCTACTTCCTTGTCAACGATGAAACAGGATAATATCCATAAAGAAAGCGAAGTGAAAATCCATGCCCGAAAGCTATGAGGAGCTGATTGGCAAGGTGCTGCTGATAGGTCTTTCGTACTACTCGCCTGACGGCGGATTTATAGAGGACAAACAGCTTTACGGCAGAGTTACTGAGTCGGACGACAGCTGTATCACGATAACGCAGACAAACGGAGAGGAATTCAGCATCCCGCCGGATTTGTCGGCAATAGAAAAAGCCGCTCCAGGTGATTACACTCTGCGTTCGACAAATGAGGTAGTAAGAAACCCCGATTATCTTGCAAGCTATAGCGTTACACCGCCGGAATAATTCCATAATCAGGCACTCAGAAAACACAAAAACGAATCAGAGGCGATAACATTGAAGCTTTATGATATTCTTAACGGCGTTGCAAATACTTCCCTTGATAATTTCGAGGTAGGCGGCATATTCTCCGACAACCGCAAGCCCATGGGCAAGGGCGATATCTTCGTAGCCCTGAAGGGCGCAAGGTTCGACGCACACGATTCTGTGCCGGACCTTTACAAAAAAGGCGTGAGCGCATTTGTAGTCGAGCGCGACTGCGGCGTTCCCAACCAGATAATTGTAGATAACTCCCGCCTTGCACTTTCACGCATCTGGGCGAATTACTACGGCAATCCCGAGCGAAAGATGAAGCTTATAGGCGTAACCGGAACCAACGGCAAGACCACCACAACAACGGTCATAAAAAAGCTTCTGACCGCCTTCGGGCATAAGTGCGGCTTAATAGGCACCTGCGGCAACGAAATCGGCGATACTCCCGTCCACGCAGAGCGCACCACCCCCGAGCCTGATGAATTCTTTGAGCTTCTTTCAAGGATGGCTAAGGCTGAGTGCGAATATGTAATAATGGAAGTCTCCTCGCAGGGGCTGTGCCAATATCGGCTGGGGGATGCTTTCTTTGATGTTGCAGTATTTACCAATCTTACGCAGGATCATTTGGATGTTCACGGAACCATGGAAAACTACTATCAGGCAAAAAAGCTGCTGTTCGAGCGCTGTAAAGCGGCTCTTGTAAATATAGATGACCCCTACGGCAGACGGCTTTTTGGCGAGATAGCCTGCCCCAGATATAGCTTTTCAATAGACGATTATTCGGCGGACTACTCCGCAAGCGGCACAGAGCTTAAAAGCTCCGGCTCTGACTTCTGGTATTCAACGCCCAAAAAAAGCTTCCATGCGCATATCAGGCTGCCCGGAAGCTATAACGTTTCAAACTGCCTGGCGGCGCTGGCGGCTCTTGATTTGTTGGGATACGAGGGCAATATATCCGTCCCCGCAATCGCGGACGTTGCAGGTGTGCGCGGAAGGTGCGAGGTCGTTCCCACCGGCAGGGATTTCACCGTGATTTTAGACTATGCCCACACGCCGGACGCTCTTGACAATATCCTGTCAGCTGTCAGAGTGCTTACTAAGGGAAGGCTTGTATGCCTGTTCGGCTGCGGCGGCAACCGCGACCCTATAAAGCGCCCCTTAATGGCAAAATCTGCGGCTCAACATGCCGATTTCCTTATAGTGACCTCGGATAACCCGCGCGATGAGGAGCCGCACTCCATCATAACCCAGATAATAGCAGGTCTTGAAGGCGAGGCTTGCGAATATATTGAAATAGACGACAGGCGCGAAGCCATCTTCTGGGCTATACAGAACGCCCGCCCTGATGACGTTATAGTGCTTGCCGGCAAGGGTCATGAGGATTATCAGATTCTTGCAGGCGGCAGGAAGATACACTTTGACGAGCGCGAGGTAGTAAAAGCCGCCCTTGATGCTCTTAAATAAAGGAAAATTCATTTGAAAGGATTCTAAACAAATATGCCTTTTTGGATAAACCTTATCGCCGGAATCATATCGTTTGCAATTGCCGGCAGCTTCGGATTGATACTAATACCTTACCTGCGAAAGCTCAAAGCCGGCTCGCATATATTGGAAATAGGACCGGCATGGCACAAATCCAAGGAAGGAACACCGCTTATGGGCGGGTTTATGTTCATTCTTTCGGTGCCTGTTGCGGCTTGGGTGGCATATATCTGCATAAAGATGTATCGCCAGGCGCACATGATGGAAATGCCGGAAAAGGCGGGGCTGAAGCTTCTTTTAGCGGTAGCTGTCTCAATGCTTTTCATGCTTATCGGCTTTGCGGATGACTATATAAAGGTCGTTAAAAAGAGGAATCTGGGCTTCAGCATCAAGGCGAAAACCATATTGCAGGTTATTCTTATCTGCGTTTACCTTGC
Source organism: uncultured Ruminococcus sp. (assembly GCA_937942105.1). Lineage (GTDB taxonomy): Bacteria > Bacillota > Clostridia > Oscillospirales > Ruminococcaceae > Faeciplasma. Next base: position 16,007 of record CALDFS010000176.1, read on the forward strand.
CGCCCTTCACTTTTTGGGATATTCCACCGAGGTTGTGTTCCCGCTGATAGGCGCAGTCGATTTCGGATGGCTTTATTACCCGATTATGGGAATAGCGATTTACGGCGTTGTCAATGCCGTTAACTTCACCGACGGGGTGGACGGTCTTTTAGGCTCTGTAACCGTAGTCTACGCTGCGGCGTTCACCATGATTTTTGTGATTCTTGACAATTGGGAGATGTCTGCTTTATCCATGGCATTAGCCGGCGGCTGTCTGGGATTCCTCATATGGAATCTTCACCCGGCAAAGGTCTTTATGGGCGATACCGGCTCGATGTTTTTGGGTGGAATGGTAGTGGCACTTGGAATAGCAAGCGGATTGGAGCTGCTTATTCCTCTTGTCGGCATAATATATATAATCGAGCTTTTGAGCGACGTTATCCAGATTTTAAGCTTTAAGATACGCAAAAAAAGAGTATTCAAGATGGCTCCAATCCATCACCACTTCGAGCTTTGCGGCTGGAGCGAGTATAAGATCCTTTGGGTATTCTCGGGGATAACCCTCGCCGCGGGAGCACTGGGTGTGCTTCTTACATGGCTGTATAGCACAAATATGAATTATTAATTTTTGCAAATCACAAAGAAAAGGAGGGCAGCAGGAATGACGAAAAAGAAAAGAAGGAAGTTGAATCCGGCTTCCGCTTCCGGCGCCCCGGTAAACGAAAATACCGCCGGGAACGCAGGCGGAGCGGTCAAAAGAAGAAGAAAAGAGCCGGGGCTGCGCCTTGCAGAGGGCAACCTTGACATGATGTTCTTTATCGTTGTAATAATTCTTTTGGTATACGGAATTATTATGATGTTCTCCGCAAGCTATATGGAGGGTCTTCTTTCCTCCAAGAACGATGGCTATGCATACGTCAGAACTCAGGGCATATGCGCAGTCGTCGGTGTGCTTATAATGCTGTTTGTATCCTTCTTCGACTATCATGTCCTTATGAACTCCAACCTTATCATTATGGCGTATGTCGGAATGGTCGCCCTGCTTACATATACCTCCTTCTTTGGGGTAGCCTACCCGCAGGCACCCACCGCTCACCGCTGGATTCAGGTCGGTACTGCATTCACCTTTCAGCCGTCAGAGGCGATGAAGCCGGTACTTATTATCTTTCTTGCTTTTCTGGTTGTAAAGAATCAGGCACATATAAACTCCTTCAAAAAGGGATGGCTGCCGATGCTTATAACCTTCGCGCCGGTCGGGCTGAATATGGTTCTGCAAAGGCATATGTCGGGTCTGATGATAATGTGCGCGCTGTTTGCGTGTGTAATTGTCTTAAGCGGCATGAGCTGGAAGGAAATTATTAAAATCGCCGCCCTGGCAGGTGCGGCTATGCTGGTAGTAGTGCTTGCATACGGTGCTTTAAGAGAGGGCGGCTTCGACTATATCATCAACCGAGTCAAAAGTCAGGGAAGTATAGACGAGGGTATTAACGACTCTAACTGGCAGGTCGCGCAGTCCCTGATAGCAATAGGCTCGGGCGGATGGTTCGGGCTGGGCTTCGGCGAATCGCGCCAGAAATACCTTTGGCTCCCCGAATCACAGAACGACTTTATCATTGCCATAATAGTCGAAGAGCTTGGCTATATCGGCGGCATAACTGTTTTGCTGCTCTTCGGAATCCTTGTGTGGAGAGGCTTCAGAATAGCCTCAAAGGCGCCGGATAAGTTCGGTATGCTGATAGTCGCGGGTCTTGTCTTTAAGGTGGGCTTTCAGGTAATACTGAATATAGCTGTCGCATGCGACGCCTTCCCGAACACCGGCGTATCTCTGCCGTTCTTCAGCTCGGGCGGAACCGCGCTGATGATACAGCTTGCCGAGATGGGAATAGTACTGGGCGTTTCGCGGCAATGCGAAAATATTTAGCTAATCAGAAGGGAATAAATATGTATAAAGTAATACTTTCCGGAGGGGGCACGGCAGGGCACGTTAACCCGGCACTTGCCATTTCCGAAATAATTAAGGACGCTTACCCCGATACCGGGTTTCTGTATGTAGGCACTCCGAACGGAATAGAAAAGGACCTTGTGCAAAAGGCAGGGATACCCTTTGCCGAGATGAAGGTGGCGGGCTTCCAGCGCAAGCTTACCCTTAAAAACATAAAGCGGAACATCATCGCAGCGGATTATTTTATTCACTCCGGCAAGCGCGCGAAAAATATACTTGATGATTTTAAGCCCGACCTTGTAATAGGCACCGGCGGCTATGTATGCGAGCCTATAGTGCATAAGGCGGCGCAGATGGGCATTAAAACTATTATTCACGAGCAAAACGCATTTCCGGGCGTTACCACCAAGGTGCTCGCCAAAACCGCCGACAGGGTAATGCTTACAGTAGAAAAGGCGCGCGATTACATACAGGATAAGGATAAGTGCATTGTTACCGGTCTGCCGGTGCGCTCCGGCTTCGATAAAAACAGGCTTTCAAAAAGCGAAGCCAAGAAGGCACTGGGATTGAACAACGATATCTGCATACTTTCCACCGGCGGAAGCCTTGGAGCGGGAAGAATAAACGAAACCGTATCCGACCTTATTGCGTGGTACGTTAAAAACGGCGTAAAGGTCAATCATATACATTCCTACGGCAAAAACGGCAGAGGAACCTTTGCGGCTTCGCTCGCCTCAAACGGAGTGGAGCTTTCCAACCATCCCGAATTCATCGTGCGGGAGTATATCGACAATATGTCTACCTGCATGGAGGCGGCAGACCTTATAATCAGCCGGTGCGGCGCGGGTGCGCTGACCGAAATCGAGGCTGTGGGCTGCGGCTCAATACTGGTGCCTTCCCCTATAGTCGCGGAAAATCATCAGTATCACAACGGCATGGTGCTTGCAAACGCAGGCGCTGCGATACTTGTCGAGCAGAAGGATTTAAGCTCGGAATGGCTTATCAACACCGTCAAGGAGCTTGTTAACGACCCCGAAAGGCTTGATAAGCTTTCACAGAACGCGGCGCAGCTGTACATAAAGGATACTCCGCAGAGGATTCTTGAAGTAATACGCTCGGTTCTGGAGGGCTGACGGTTACTCTTAACAGTTTTATCCCCTTTATCATATTATACTTATAGATTCTAATGATAATGGTAAAGGGGAATTACGATGCTTGAAATAAAGGATGCATATACCGACTCTAAGCAAAGCCTGCTTATTATAGAGGGCGGAAACAGAATAGAGGGCGAAATAAAGGTCCAGGGCGCAAAAAACAGCTCCCTGCCGGTTTTAGCCGCCGCCTTTTTGTGCGGAGCTGAGAGCACTATACATAACTGCCCGGCGCTTTCCGATACATACGCCGCCTGCCGGATACTTTCATCCCTTGGCTGTAAATGCACAAGGGAGGGCGGAAGCGTCACCGTTGATTCCTCCTCGGCTTCAGGGTACACCGTCAGCGAAGCGCTGATGAGGGAGATGCGCTCCTCAATAGTTTTTTTAGGAGCGGTCTTAGGAAGAACAGGCAGGTGCCGCCTTTCCTTCCCCGGGGGATGCGAATTGGGTCCCCGCCCGATAGACATCCACCTTGAAGCCCTTAAACGGCTGGGTGTAAAAATAATAGAGGATCATGGAGTGCTGGACTGTACTCAGGGTCCGCGACCGGCACATGCCGACATAACGCTGTCCCTTCCGTCAGTCGGCGCGACCGAGAACATAATGCTATATTCCGCCCTTGGCGAGGGCGAAACGGTAATATACAACGCCGCCCGCGAGCCTGAGATAGCAGACCTTGCCCAGTATCTTAATTCCTGCGGTGCGGATATAAAGGGAATGGGCAGCTCAACGGTTACGATAAACGGAGTAAAAGCCCTGCACGGCTGTGAATACACCGTCATGCCGGACAGAATTGTTGCTGCAACCTATATGGGCGCGGCGGCTGTTACAAACGGCGAGCTGATACTTACAAACGTCAACCCGAAGGATATGTACAGTTGTATGTCGATATTTTCCGAGATGGGCTGTGGGCTATACCCATATTCCGACAAGCTGTTTATAAACGCAAAAAGACCGCTTAAAGCGGTCAGAACCGTCCGCACGATGCCGTATCCGGGCTTTCCCACCGACTGCCAGCCGATAGTTATGGCTGTTCTTACCCGCGCACGGGGAACCAGCATGATTGTAGAGAATATATTTGAAAACCGCTTCATGGCCGCCCCGGAGCTTATGCGTATGGGCGCGGATATCAAGGCAGAGGGCAGAGTGGCGGTAATAGAGGGCGTTCCGGCACTATCGGGAGCGGGAGTAAGAGCGGCAGACCTTCGCGCAGGTGCGGCACTATGTGTTGCGGCTCTTGGCGCGGAGGGAACTACCTCGATATCAAATCTTCACTTTATCGACAGGGGATATGAAAGCATAGAAGCTGTGCTTGGCTCTGTCGGTGCAAGGATTAAGAGGAAATGATTGTTAATTTGATGATACTATAGATTGTTTGGATATCCGGGTTTACTGCGGAAGGAAAGTTTGTGCATGGATGGACGCGCTCTGCGGAGCGCGACTTGGGGGTGCTGCCCCAAGTCCCAGCCACCTTTGAAAAGGTGGACGGAAAGCTTTTAAGTTTTTGCTATTGACAGTTTGATATGTGTTAGGATGTGAAAAAATGAGAGACGTCGTTAAATCATCGGCTCCTGTGCGCGGCGGAAACGTTCGCCGCCGCAGACGTAAGCGGAATCTTTCGCTTTATTATCTTATGATATTCATTATTTCTGCGCTTGTTTTATTCATACTATCCCGAACGGTGCTTTTCCGGATAAACGAGTTTGTAATAACCGGCAACGAAAAATACTCCGCCGCACAGATTCTTTCCGCGGGGAATCTTGCCACCGGAAAGAACATGTATAACATCAACACCGATAAGACCGAGCGCAGGATAATGGAAACGCTTATATACATCGAAAACATATCGGTAAAGCGGAAGCTTCCGGATAAGATGATTATAACCGTTGAGGAAGCCGAGCCGTTTGCCTGCTGCCGCTATGAAGGTGAGCGATATGCCGTTGTCAGCCGGAGCGGGCGGTATCTTGAAACCGAGCAGGCTTCCGCCAGAACCGAGCTTTTGCAGATATACGGAATGGACCTTACCGGTGTAAGCCTTGGCAAGCAGCTTGAATCAAAGGACCCCAACAAGGTAAGCATTGTCAACGACCTTCTTGACGCCATAGAAAAAAACTGCCCCGGAAAGATCACGTATATAGATATAACCGACAGAACCGATATAATGCTTGGCTACGAGGGGCGGATAGACGTTGAATTCGGAAGCTCGCTTGACTATGAATACAAGCTTCGGTATATAAAAGCCATCGCGGACGAGCTTGACCCCGACATCACCGGAAGGATAATATATCACAGCGCGTCCGCCGGGGCTTCCTTTGTAACTGACGAGGATCTTGCCGCCATGGAGGAGGACCTTAAGAACCGGCAGGAGCTTGAGCAGTCCATCCAGAACGGAATGAATCCCGAACAGCAGGACGGTGAAGGCGGAGAAAACGGCGGGTAAAAAGGTGAATGACCCTGCCCTGGAAAGCATGGTTCTGAAAATATTGTAGGTTTTTCAGCGACTGCTGCCATCCCGAACAAAAAAGTATTCAGATTGGAACAAATTATCTGAAATTTGTTTTCAAAAACTATTGCAAATAGCGAGAATTTATGCTACTATAATACTGTATTTAGATGTGTGTGGCTTTTCTTCGGCATAGATTGTGTCCCGGCCTGTTAGAGAAGAACAAGCATTGATTAATAGATATTGGAGGAATAGGAAAATGGGCTTCGTTATGGAAAATGAAGGAATAGATCTTGCCAAGATAAAAGTAGTAGGCGTCGGCGGAGGCGGAGGAAACGCGCTCAACTGTATTGTTGCAGCGGGTATACAAAATGTGGAGTACATAGCTGTTAATACAGACGCTCAGGCTCTTAAAAACTCCAAGGCGACGACTAAGATTCAGATAGGTCAGAAGCTTACCCATGGCTTGGGAGCAGGCGGAAAGCCCGAAAGAGGCGAGGGTGCCGCTCAGGAATCCAAGGATGAGATACTTGAAAACCTTAAGGGCGCCGATATGGTGTTCATAACCGCCGGCATGGGCGGAGGAACAGGAACCGGCGCTGCCCCTGTTGTCGCCGAAATAGCAAGGGAGCTGGGAATACTCACCGTTGCGGTTGTTACCAAGCCTTTTGCGTTTGAGGGTGCAAGAAAGCTGAAGCAGGCAGAAAAGGGCATTGAAAACCTGCTAACAAATGTTGATTCGCTTATTGTGATACCCAACCAGAAGCTTTTGACAGGAAGAGAGAATCTGACAATGCGCCAGTCGTTCGCGCTGGCTGACGATATACTGAAAACAGCCGTTTTAAGCGTGACCGAGCTTATTCTGCGCAACGGTGAAATCAACGTTGACTTTGCCGACGTTAAAACGATCATGTCCAACGCGGGCTATGCTCACATGGCAATCGGTCACGGCGAGGGCAAGGATAAGGTTGCCGACGCTGTAGCTCAGGTTATATCCAGCCCGCTGCTTGAAACCTCTATCAAGGGCGCTAAGAGGCTGCTGCTCAACATCACCATGTCTGACGATATAATCGCCGGCGATGTTGCAGAGCTTACCGATACCATCACCAAGGCGGCCGCCGAGGATGTTGAGCTTATCTTCGGTACCAGCTTCAACGAGGAGCTTTCCGACACTATTGATGTTATTGTTATCGCTTCGGATTTCGACGCTTACAATGCCCCGGGTGAGGATGGCGAGGCTGAAGCCGCATCGCCTACAGAGCCGAGCCAGGAATCAACAAGCGATTCCGGCAGCTTCTATGACGGCTTGTGGAAGGATCTTTTCCAGAATTAAATCCGAAAAAAGCATATTTTGCGGCACGGGATGTAATTTTCTGTGCCGTTTTTGCTATATATTCGGCCTTGTTTTTGTCGTTTTTCACATAATAACACTAAAATTTGCGCAATAGCCTTGACTTTTTAGTACAAAAATGCTATTATGTCTAAGTGATAGATTTGTGAGGTGGTAGCCTTGCTGCAAAACGGATATAAAACCGAAAGCGATGAAAGCTTAGCTGCGATTTCAATGTCTGACGAAGCGGCTTATTCCGAGCTTATTTCCCGCCATCTGGCAACGGTGCGGCGGGCTGCGCGGCTTTATTCTCAGAATCTTTCCGATTTCGACGATTTGGTGTCCGAGGGGATACTGGGTCTGATGAATGCTGTTAAAACCTATAACAGCGGCAGGGAAGCAAGCTTTGCCACCTATGCCTACTCCTGCATCCACAACAGAATAATAACCGCGTTAAGGAAATCCCAGCGGATAAGCCGCTGTGAGGAGAATATCGAAGGGCTGGAGCTTGAAGGCTCGCAGTCCCCCGAAAATATAGTAATCAGCCGCGAAGAGCTGAACGAGGTTCTTGTGTGGATGGAAAACGGTCTGAGCAAAACCGAAAAAAGTGCTTTTGAGCTGTATATGTCCGGCGCAAGCTATCAGGAAATAGCTTCTGAGCTGGGGATATCTCTCAAATCGGCGGATAACGCACTTGCAAGGGTGCGCAGAAAGCTCCGCCGCAAACTATGATAAAGACCCTGAGGGGTTTTTATAAATTTTTGAGCCATGCAGCGTAATTCCGAATGTTACTGATTAGTTCACATTATTAATCGAAGTGCAGGTGTTAGTCCGCTTGGCAAATCACTAAAAGCGAGGGAAAAAATATGTACGAAGACAAAACATTAGTATGCCGTAATTGCGGAAAGGAATTTGTTTTCACAGCCGGCGAGCAGGAATTCTATGCAGAGAAAGGCTTCGAGAATGAGCCTAAGATGTGCAAGGATTGCCGCAGAAGCAAGAAGGAAGCCGGAAGACAGTTCTATACTGCAGTTTGTGCGTCCTGCGGTAAGGAAGCAAAGGTTCCTTTCAAGCCCCATGACGACAGACCGGTTTATTGCAGCGAATGCTTTGCCAAGCAGAAAGAAGAAAACTAATCGGTTTTTGACTGATATAGCTCTTTAATTATTGCTGAAAATCGCGGCGTGGACTTTTTTAAGTTCATGCCGTATTTTTTGCTTTTAGTGTTGCAAAAATCATGGAAATATTATATAATTGTCTGTAAAGATATCATACTATATTTATATTATCGAGGAGGATGTATTATGCAGATAACCAAGGATTCAATCATAGGCGATGTTTTGGATATGGACGCCGGATGCGCTCCCATGTTTTTGGAGATGGGAATGCACTGCCTGGGCTGCCCCTCCGCAAGGGGAGAGTCTATAGCCGAGGCGTGCGAGGTTCACGGCGCCGACCCGGATAAGCTTGTTAAAAAGCTCCGTGAATATTTCGGACAGGAATAAGATATGTCAGCGCTTTCAAAAAGGCTGACGCTATGCGCCGAGCTTGTCGCGGGCGGCGGAACCGTCTGCGACGTGGGGACGGATCATGCCCTTCTGCCGGTGTATTTAGTTGAAAACGGCTTGTGCGAGAGGGCGTATGCGTGCGATATTGCGCAGGGTCCTCTTAAAAGCGCGCGAAAAAGCGTTGAAGCAAGCCGCTGTGCGGATAAAATTCTGATTATTCAATCGAACGGGCTGGATAACATCCCGCCGGAGGGCGTTTCTGACGTTGTTATCGCCGGAATGGGCGGCGAGCTTATAATAGATATAATCTCCCGCGCGGAGTGGCTGAAAGCGGGCGTAAACCTTGTTTTGCAGCCCAACACCCGCGAGCAGGAGCTGATTTCATGGCTTTGTGAAAACGGCTATGAGATCCTATGCCAGCAAGCCTGTGAGGACGGCGGATTTATGTACACTGCCATAAGGGCGGAGTATACCGGAAAAATAAGCAAGCCGTCTGAAATAGAGCGGATAGTCGGCAGGCTTGACCCGCGCGGCGCGTGCGCGAAAAAATACATCTTAACAAAAGCAAACCGGCTTGAAGCTGCGGCTAAAGCGATGAACGAAAGCAGTAACGGCGAGGTTCGGGAAAGAGCGGCTGAAATTATCAGCCTTGTAAAACAGCTTTATAGATATGTCGGAGAGGATTATGACAACAGTATCACAGATTTATGACTATATTGACAGCTTTGCGCCCTTCCGCACTCAGGATGAGTGGGATAACGCAGGGCTTCTTGTCGGAAACGGCGGCAAAAGCGTTTCAAAGGTTCTTTTGGCGCTTGACGCTACAAATAAGGTAATAAAAGAAGCCAAGGAGCTTGGGTGCGGGCTTATTCTTACCCATCACCCGGTGATTTTTACGCCCTTGCGCTCCTTGTACGAGGATAACCCTGCCTGCAATATGCTTGTAAACGGCATTGCCTGCATCTGCTCGCATACGAATCTTGACAGCGCGGAGTACAGCATCAGCGATATGATGTGCGACCGTTTAGGTCTTAAAAACACCCATACGCTTATTGATATCAACCGCCAGGACCCTGTTACCGGCAGGGCGGTGGGCTACGGTGCAGTTGGCGAATGTGAAGGCATGACTCCTTGGCAGCTTGCCAAGCTCTGCCGTGAAAAATTCGGCTGTGTAGCCATAAAATACGTCGCGGGGGACAGGCAGATAAAGCGCATCGGCATGATATCCGGCGCCGGCGGCGAGGGAATAGAAAAAGCCAAAGAGCTTGGGCTGGACGCTTTTATCAGCTCGGAAATTAAGCATCACGAATTTCTGGAAGCGGAAAGAATAGGTTTAACCCTTATCGACGCGGGTCATCATGAGACTGAGGTTATAGCTATGGAATATCTCAAGAAAAAGTTGGAAGCCGAGTTTTCGGATATCGAATTCATTTTGGCAAGAACTCCGTTCGCGGGCTGCACAATCTGATAGGAGAGTACAATGGCATTAGACGGCGTATATCTGCATCTTGTAAAAAAGGAGCTTGAAGGCTCGCTTATCGGCGCGCGGGTGGATAAGATCCATCAGCCCTCCAAGGACAATTTAATAATAACCCTGCGCACCCTGAACGACGGCAGCAAAAAGCTGTTCTTCTCGGCATCCGCCGGCACAGCGCGGGTTCACTTCACCAAAAGCGAGCTTGAAAACCCCAAGGTTCCGCCGATGTTCTGCATGCTCATGCGAAAGCACCTTTCATCCGGCAAGCTTATCGCCATCCGGCAGGACGGCTTTGAGCGCATACTATATTTCGACTTTGAAGCGACCGATGAATTCGGCGACAGGGTGGTGCTTACCGTTGCGGCGGAGATAATGGGCAGGTGCTCCAACATCATACTTATCGGCAAGGATTCGCGGGTTATAGACTCGATAAAAAGGGTCAGCGAGGATATGTCGAGCGTTCGCCTTGTTCTGCCCGGAATAGCCTACAGCCTTCCGCCGAGAGCGCCGAGGCTAAGCCTTTTTGAGCTTGAAAGAGATTCGCTTTTTGCTTTACTTAAAGATTCAAAATCGCCGGAAACTGCAAAGGCTCTGGTAAAAATTATCGAGGGCATATCGCCGGTATTCGCGCGCGAGGCGGTATTCTACGCCCTGCGCGGCTCGGAAAAGCCGGCGGGCGAGCTTACTGACGATGAGCTTGACCGCCTTTACTTCTGGCTGACGCGCACTGCGGGCGAAGTATCCCGAAACGAAAACAAATACGTCCTGTTAAAGGACAAAAACGGGCTTATGAAGGACTTTTGCTTTGCAGACATCCACCAATACGGCGCGATGATGGTTACAAAGGAGTTTTCCTCGCCAAGCGAGCTTTTGGACTATTTCTATTCCGAAAGGGA
>CALDFS010000177.1 GCA_937942105.1 uncultured Ruminococcus sp.
TGGCGATATGACCCATATGAACAGGATTGAATGTCCCTCCGAAAATAACTGTTTTCATTCCCATACCGTATGCCTCCCATGAATAGGGCTGAAGGTTCCGCCGAAAATCACTATTTTCAAGCCAATATGCCGCCTTTCTATCTAAGCTCGATAACCGGCTTTTCCGGGTTTCTCTTGTATAAAACTGCCTTTGAGCCTATCGATATTACAACCTCTGCACCGATCTTTGCGGCAATCTCCTCCGCCGCCTCACGCGGGGTGTACATCGAATTGTCAAGGCACTTGATTTTAATTATTTCATGCACTCTTAAATAATCGTCAATCTGGGCGACCTGAGCGTCGTTAATTCCGCCCTTGCCTATCTGAAACGCCGGCTCAATTCCTGCGGCGATCGATTTTAATTGCGCTCTTTGCTTTGAATTAAGCATAATTATTTCCTTTCCTTGATGTATTCAGCCAGCATCCGCAAAGCCTTTCCGCGGTGGCTTACGGCGTTCTTTTCATCCGGCGAAAGCTCCGCCGAGCTGACGTCCCCTACCATAAAAATAGGGTCGTAGCCGAAGCCGTTCCTGCCAAGCTCCTTATATCCGATTCTGCCCTCGAACCTGCCTAAAAACCGGCTTTCCTCGCCATTTTCGTTGATATAGGTTATCGCGCAGACGAACCTTGCGGTGCGCTTTTCGTCCGGCACGCCCTCTAACTTTTTAAGCACCAAATCGTTGTGAACCTTATCGTCCCGCGTGCCGCCGTAGCGGGCGGAATGAACGCCCGGCTCGCCGCCTAAAGCGTCCACTTCAAGGCCGCTGTCGTCAGCGATAACCGCGCATTTTGCGATATCATATACCGAGCGCGCCTTTATCGCCGAGTTTTCCTCGAAGGTATCCCCTGTTTCGTCGGGGTCAACGTCGATTCCCGCTTCCTTCTGCGAGATGACGTGGCAGCCCAGCGGCTCCAAAATCTCGCGGAATTCGCGGAGCTTGTGGGGGTTGTTTGAAGCAAGTATCATATCCATGTGTATTTAAGCCCCCTATCAGTTATCAAACAAAGCATCGGCAAAATCGTGCGCATTGAACGGCTGCAAATCCTCAATCTTTTCGCCCACGGTTATAAGCTTTACAGGCACCTTAAGCTCGTTTGCTATTGGTATGACTATTCCGCCCTTCGCCGTTGAATCAAGCTTAGTGAGGATTATGCCGGTGATATCTGCGGCTTCGTTGAACTCCCTTGCCTGATTTACTGCGTTCTGCCCGGTGGTGGCGTCAAGCGCGATAAGAACCTCTAAAGCGCAGTCGCCCGCCTTGTTATGGACGATTCTTGAAATCTTTGCAAGCTCGCTCATAAGATTTTTCTTTGTGTGAAGCCTTCCGGCAGTGTCTACTATAACAACATCAACATTTCTTGCCTTGGCAGCATCCATAGCGTCGTACACTACCGCCGCAGGGTCGGAGCCTTCGCCGTGCTTTATGATGTCCGCGCCCGAGCGGTCGCACCACACCTGAAGCTGGTCTATAGCCGCCGCGCGGAAGGTATCCGCCGCCGCAACAAGCACCTTCTTGCCCTCGCCTATAAGCTGATAGGCAAGCTTGCCTATGGATGTGGTCTTGCCGGCGCCGTTTACGCCGATGACAAGTATAACCGACGGCTTTGTTGAAAGGTTGATAGGCTCATCCTCGCCCAGCATCTCGACGATTATCTCCTTGATAGCCGCCTTAACGCCGTCGGTATCGGTAATCTTTTCCTCTTTGACCTTTTGGCGGAGTCTGTCGACTATCTCTTCCGAGGTTCTGCCGCCAAGGTCGGACATAATAAGCGTTTCCTCCAACTCGTCATAGAAATCCTCGTCTATCTTTTTCGAGCCGGAGAACAGGGAGTTCAACCCTCCCATAAAGCTCGACTTGGTCTTTGAAAGTCCGGCTTTCAGCTTATCAAAAAATCCCATTGGGTAACATCCTTTCTTGGTCAATACTAATTTTCATCAGTGAATACCGCCTGCGAAACATCCATCTTCAAAAGCTTAGAAACGCCCTTTTCCTGCATGGTAACGCCGTAAAGCACGTCAGCCTCCTCCATGGTTCCGCGCCTGTGGGTTACGACTATGAACTGTGTGGTATCGGTAAAGTTGCGAAGATACTGCGCATATCGGGTGACGTTTACATCATCCAGCGCGGCTTCTATCTCATCCAGAATACAGAACGGAGAGGGGCGAAGCTTTAGTATAGCGAAGTATATGGCAATCGCCACAAACGACTGCTCACCGCCCGACAAAAGCGAAAGATTCTTTATAACCTTTCCGGGCGGCGCAACGTTTATTTCTATTCCCGATTCCAGAACATTATCAGGGTCACTCAGCTTTAATTCGCCCTTTCCGCCGCCGAAAAGCTCTACGAATATACTCTTGAAGTTTTCGTTTATCTTTGCAAAGCTTTCGCTGAAAATCGCCTTCATGCTCTTGGTTAGGTCGGAAATAAGGCGTTCAAGCTCGGATTTCGACTTTGTAACGTCGGCAAGCTGCCCGCTCAGGAATTCGTATCTTTCCGAAACTTCCTTGTATTCGTCTATCGCGTCGGTGTTTACAGTTCCCAGCGCTCTTATCTTTGATTTAAGCTCGTTCAAGCGCTTGTTTGCCGCCGGGACATCCTCTAACTTCTCGGCGCTTTCGTATGCCTGTGCAATTGTCATCGAATAGGCTTCCCAAAGCTGGCTTATTATGCTTTCGCTTTCGCGGTTAGTTGAATCTATTCTTTCGTTCAGGCGGGATATCTCCGCCGAAACAGTCTCCTTGCGGTCGCCCTTCTGGCGCTGAACCTGCCTGAGCTGGTTTTCCTTGCGCTCGTATTCAAGCGAGGAATCAAGCTCCGACTTTATTCTTATATTAAGACCCTGAATCGCGGTCTTGGCGTTCTCCGTTTCCGATTCGCGTTCGGTGATATTTTCATTTTCAGCGGCTATCGACGCATTCAGCTCTTCTATCCGCTGACTGTATTCAGTCACCAACGATTTTGCCGAGTCAATACCGCCGTTCAGTTGGCTGATAACAAGACGGGCGGCTTCTATATCCTTGGCATGCTCCACAAGCTTCAGCTTAGCATCTGAAAGCTCGTTAGAAAGCTGCTCTCTTTTCAGCCGTGATTCGTCCGAGCGCGCAGAGGCTTTGCTTACAAGCTCTTCAAGGGCTTCTATCTCGGACTTTCGCGGTCATTATATGCCTTATCTGCGGCATCTATCGCAGCTAAGCTTGTCTCCCTTGCTTTATTAAGCTCGCTTTCGCGGGATGTAAGCTGGTTAAGCATAAGCTCGGCGTTTTTCAGTTCACCCTCAAAGCGAATCTTATCCGCCTCCATGCCGCTGATTTCCTCGCGCTCGCCTTCAACGTCATAGCCCAGCTTTTCGACCTCTGCGGATAGCGACGCAAGCCTTTCCTTTAAAAGCTGATTCTTGGCTTCTATGCGCTTGGCGTTATTTTCTATTGCCGCGATTTCGTTCTTTCTGGTAAGCATTCCGGTCGAGCGCGATGTGCTTCCGCCCGTGAACGAACCGCCGGCGTTGATCACCTGCCCGTCAAGAGTGATTATCCTGAACTTATAGCCGTACTTTTTGGCAATATTGGTCGCAAGGTCGATATTTTCGGCTATAACTATCCTTCCTAAAAGAGAAGCTATAATGCCGTCGTATTCGGGTTCGCGGCTTACAAGCTCGCTCGCAAGGGCAACATAGCCCTCCTGCATGTCAAGACCGTTTTCGCGCAGGGTGTTTCCCTTAACACTTGTCAGGGGCAAAAATGTCGCTCTGCCTCCGTTAGTCTCCTTTAAAAATCTGATTCCTGCCTTTGCGGCTTCCTCGTTGTCAACTACTATATTCTGCAAGGCTCCGCCCAGAGCCGTCTCTATCGCAACGCTGTATTTCGGCTCTACCGAAACAAGCCCGGCGACAGTTCCCCTCACCCCGCGCAGTCTTGATGATTTCGCGGCGGAAACAACGCTTTTAACGCTGCCTGCATAGCCTTCCATGCTGTTGTCAAGATCAATAAGCATCTGGCGGCGGGATTTAAGGTTTCGCAGGTTCAGCTCAGCCTCGGAAAACTCGGCGTTGAGCGTTTTCAACTGCTCCGACTTTTTGCTGTAGAGCATGTTATAGCCGGAAAGCTTGTTGTTCGCGCCGGCTATCGCTTTTTCTATATCCTTTATGCCGTCAGCGATATCCTGCTTCTTTGATTCCTGCTCAGATATCTGCGGCTTTATGTCTTCAAGCAGCGAATCTATCTCTTCTATCGACTTTTCAGCGTCCGCGCGTGAATTCTTCGAGCTTTCCAGGGTGAATTTCAACTCGGAACGGCGGATATAAAGCGCGTTGAGCTTGTCCGACGAGCCGGAAAATTCCTGCGAATACCTGTCTCCCTCGTCGTTAAGAAGCCTAAGTCTCTCTTCAAGCTCGGATATAAGCCTTTCGGTTTCGGTGCGGCTTTTCTCTATCTCTGAAATTTCCCGCTTTTTATCCTCGATGCGCTCCTTGGTTTCGCTTTCAGAGGCGCTCAGCTCGCCGATTTTGCGCTCAAATTCCTCTATCTGCTCGCCGTAGTGCTTGATGTTGTTCCTGAATACCGCGATATCCGCCGCCGCTGTGGCATTGGACTGGGTTAAATCGTTTATCTTTCCCCTGTACTCTTCAGCGGATGCCGAGCATTGCCTTCGCTTTAGTGCAAGCTCGTTTATCTCATCCTCGGCGGATGCGATTTCGTTTGTAAGAAGCTCATATTCGCCGTTCTGAACAAGCAGCTTATTGCCAAGCTCGGAAAGAATGTCCTTTATCTCTGCAAGCTTATGCGCCCAGACCGAGACTTCAAGCGTCTTCCTCTCCTCAGCCAGCACAAGGTATTTTTTCGCCTTTTCAGATTGTATCCTTAAAGGCTCTACCCTTCCTTCAAGCTCGGAAAGGATATCCTTCAGCCTTAATATATTGTCCTCTGCGGATGCAAGCCTGCGCTCGGATTCCGCCTTTTTATAGCGGAATTTCGAGATTCCTGCGGCCTCTTCAAAGATTTCCCTGCGCTCATTCGACTTTGAGCCAACTATATCCGCTACTCTTCCCTGACCGATTATCGAATAACCGTCCCTTCCAAGACCGGTATCCATAAAAAGCTCCACAACGTCCTTCAATCTTACCTGTGCGCCATTTATGCTATATTCGCTGTCGCCGTTTCGCCAAAGCCTGCGCATAACACTCACCTGCTCCGCCTCGACGTTCAGAGTGCGGTCTTCGTTTGAAATATTTAAAGTGACGCTGGCAAAGCTTACCGGCTTTCTTTTTTCGGTTCCGCCGAATATAACATCCTCCATCTTGCCGCCGCGAAGGGTTTTTGAAGACTGCTCGCCCAATACCCACCTTACAGCGTCGCCTATATTCGACTTTCCGCTTCCGTTCGGTCCGACAACGGCGGTTAGTCCCTTGCCGAATTCCAGAACCGTTTTATCCGGAAATGATTTGAAGCCCTGCAGCTCCAATGATTTTAAATACAACTCTCCTCACCACGCTTATTCTGTCTTGATGTATGGCATAAGCTCAAGCGCACACGTCTGTTTTCTGTCCGGCTTGATGCTTACCTTTATTCCTTTTTTCTTAAAATACTCTATATTTGACCTGTGCTGACCGAGCGCCTTCGATAGCTCTCGCAGAGGCACTGTAAAGGCATATTCCTTTTCGGCACTCATCAGCTTTTCCATCTTCAATCTGTATATATAGCTCTCGCAAAGCTCACGGAGTGCAGGGTGATATATCCCGCCGAGCATATCCCGCTCGACATCGGTTGAAGAGTGAAGCCCCAGCTTAATCACTCTTATTCCCGCAGTGTTAAACATCTCCAAAAGCTCGGCGCAGAGCGCTATTGCTTCGTCCAATGGATAGGTTCTATATATTCCCGCCTGATAAAGCTCGCCAAGTCTTGTGTTTTTGAGCACTACTGTAGGGTAAATTCTTGCCTCCGCCGGTTCAAGAGATATCAGCCTGCGCGCGGTTTCTATATCCTTTTCAGGTGTTGAGCCATACAGCCCAACCATCATCTGCAAGCCAAGTGTGAAGCCATATTGCTTTACAAGCCTTGCGGTAGCCTCGACGTCTTTAGCGGTGTGTCCCCGCTCATTCAGCAAAAGCACATCATCGCACATTGACTGCGCACCCAGCTCTATTGCGGTCACATCATAGCTTTTTAAGATGTCAAGTATTTCCGTGGAAATAGCATCCGGGCGGGTAGAGCATCTTATCCCCTTGAAGCCCATTTCAACATAAGGTCTTGCGGCTTCTAAAAGCTCTGTCATATAAGACCGCGGCACGGCAGTAAAGCTTCCTCCGAAAAAGGCTATTTCTGTCTGAGATATGTCTATGCCGGAAGCAACAGCCTTTTCGCAGACCGCTTTAACATCTTCTGCGCGCGGAATATCCGTCTGCCCGGTTATGGTGTTCTGATTGCAGAACGAGCACTTATGCGGGCAGCCAACGTGCGGCACAAATATCGACAAATTGGCGTGACCCATCATATCGCTCCCATAAGCTCAAGGGCTTCCTTTGCAGCCAGCTGCTCGGCGTGCTTTTTCGAACTTGCAGTGCCCGTTCCGATGATGTTTGAATTCAGCATTACCTGAACGGTAAACTGCTTGCTGTGAGCAGGACCTGATTCGCCTACAAGCTTATATTCCACCGATTCTTCGGGGTTTTTCTGTATGATTTCCTGCAAAACGGTCTTATAATCATCATAAGCCTTAGATCGGAAG
>CALDFS010000178.1 GCA_937942105.1 uncultured Ruminococcus sp.
CACCTGTTTTTTCGGCAAGGTGCCCCGCCGTCTGCGCAGCGCGTTTAAGGGTGCTGTGATATATCCTGCTTATTTTGTAGGCTTTGGCAACGTATTCGCTCATGGCGACTGCCTGCCTGTGCCCGCGCTCGGTAAGCTCAAAATCTGCTCGCCTCTCGTGAACGTTAAGTATATCGGCTTCACTCTCGCCATGTCTGATTATAAGTAGCTTCATAGCGGCAATCCTTTCTTAGTCGTTAATAAATTATCAATCTATTATAGCACATTAAAGCTAAAAAGTCTATAAAAACTGCAAAAAAAGAACCCTCCCGCAGGATATTTTCCTGCGGGAGGTGTACTGCTCGGGATATTTAAATTCTCAGTTGTTTCCGGTAAAGTCGTCCTTAACGTCTTCAAAGGCTTCCTTAACATCCTCTGCAACGTCTTCAGCGGCTTCCTTGATGTCCTCAGCGGCATTTTCAACCTTATCGGCCAAAGGCTCGACCTCGGGGGCTTCGTCTTCATCCTCTTCATCCCAGTCAAAGGAGACGGCAGAAGCTTCGGCTTCCTTTCTTTCATCCAACTTTTCGGAAACAAAGTCTGCAAGCTTTGTGGTAAGCTCGCTGACCTTGTCGGCAGCTACAACTATTCCGCCCATAACTCCGTCAACAATGCTGTTTACAGCCGACTTGATATCGGGATTAACGTGAACCTCGCAACCGGAGTCGCAATCATCGCACTCGTCGCAGTTGCAGCAATCGTCTTCGCACTCACATTCATCGCCGTTCCAAGCCTCGCAGTCCTCACATGAGCACTCATCGCACTCGTCAAGACCTTCGGCTTCATCGATATCATCGTTATCGGGGATATCAACGTTTTCTGTTGCCTCGTTCTTCTTGGAAAGGGAAACAGCCAGAGCCGCAGCAGCGGCAGCAGCACCGACGCCAAGAGCTATTTTGAGAATACTGTTCATAATAACATCTCCTTATACTTTTATTAATTATAATATAGCATATTTCTTTTGAAAATGCAAGACCTATACTTATTTCTCGTTAAAAAGCGTCATAACCAAACCGGGTTGCGACCATGTATGGTTGTTGAATCGCCGAAAATCCATCGTAAACGAGAAATCATTGCTTTACATATTGCCGCTCAGATGCATTATAATACTAATCACAGATATCGGAGCGGTTTCACAGCGAAGTATCCTTTCGCCAAGCCATATTTTTTCGATACCGTTTTGCTCGCAGAGCGTGACCTCATCCGGGGAAAAGCCGCCCTCCGAACCAATCAGCACGCCAACCCTATCTCCCGGACTGTACCGAAATTCACTTAGTGATTTTCCGCCCTTTTCATAGCAGATAAGTCCCAAATCCATTGCTTTCATTTTTTCTATACAGCATTCAAGACTTATTATGTCCGAAACAGTGGGAACAATACCTCTGCCTGACTGCTTAGCGGCTTCAAGAGCGATTTTAGCAAGCCTTTCGCACTTTTTTGTAAACTGCTTCGGATCAGGGCGGGAAACGCACCTTTGAGTCAAAACCGGGACTATTTCAACAGCTCCAAGCTCAGTCGCCTTTTGAACTATAAGCTCAAGCTTATCAAGCTTCGGAACTGCCATAAAAAGCGTTAACGAAACCGAAGGCTCAGGCGAAGGCGAATGCGAAAGAACTTCAAGCTCTATTGCTTCGTCACTTATTTTAAGGATTTTGCAGCTGTAATCGGTTTTGTTGCAGCAGACGGTTATAACGTCTCCCAGTCGCATACGCAGCGACCTGCCTATATGAATGGCATCCTCCCCGAAAAGGCTGAGCGATTTGCCCACAGGCGGCGAATTGCAAAAGAATCTTGGCATCATTTCGCCTCTTTTCTTCGTGATAATTACAGTATAATGCTACTTTGCGATTATTTCAAGGGATATTTACATTTTTCGCCTTTCTTTCACGAATATTTCACAAACACTTTGCTCTTTAAGATATTATACTTTACAATGTGAGCTAAATGTGCTATAATACTTTTGAAAAATGCCTTAATGAAAGGACTGGTAATAATGCAGCGCAGAGATAAAATCAATTACTACCTTGATATCGCCGATTCCGTTTCGGAAAGATGCACCTGCCTTAGAAGAAGGTACGGCGCGGTGATAGTCAACAACGACCAGATAATATCCACCGGATACGTCGGAGCGCCGAGGGGCAGAAGAAACTGCACCGACCTTGGCTATTGCGTCCGCAATCAGCTCAATATTCCTCGGGGCGAAAGATATGAGCTTTGCCGCTCGGTCCATTCGGAGGCAAATGCGATAATTGCCGCGCCGCGTGAGCAGATGCTCGGTTCAACGCTGTATATGTGCTGTACGTCTCCCGTTGACGGTAGTATAATGCCGGGCACGACATCCTGCATGATGTGCAAGCGGCAGATAATCAACGCCGGCATTGCGCGCGTGATAGGGCGCGACGACAGGGAGAATTACCGCGTGATAGATGTGTCGGAATGGATAGAGAACGACGATTCTCTCGGCGGCAAGACGGGATATTGAAAGAAAAGGTCTGATTTGAAATGCAAAACAAACATTTGTGGAAAAAAACCGCAAGAGCGGTGCTGCTTTCGGCGCTTGTATGTGTGATGCTAGGCACCACGGTCTGTC
>CALDFS010000179.1 GCA_937942105.1 uncultured Ruminococcus sp.
ACTTTTGACATAGTGCTATGAGAAAGTTTGTGCGCATGCTTTTACTGCCGTTCCTTGGTGGAAATGTTGTTCGCCCATACAAGGATAGTGTTCTTCTTTTACTTTGAGTGCCGCACTGCTGCTCCTTGAAGCAAAACGAGTGCTGCGCCCATTGCGCCCTTTTCAGGTTTGAGCGGAAAGGGGAAGCGAGTGTGCAATCGTAGGTTTGATTTATGTGCAAGCGCCATATCTGTTTAGACGTTTTTTAGACGAATATTAGTATCATAAGCAAGAAAAGCCAACAAACAGCGGCGAAGCCGCAACATCAAATCATCGGCGTAAGCCGATACATCAACGCGGCGCAAGCCGTGCATCACTTATCACAAGCGAAGCGGCATCACAGCGAGCTTGCTCGCGACATCACTTTTTAAGCGTCTTCAGTTTCCGCAGCCGACGCAATATACAGCATTGTGAGCATACAGAATATAAACGCCTGCAATATGCCGCTGAAAACGTCAAAATAAAGCGAGAGCACGGCGGGAACGCCCAGCTGTAGTATTGGCAGCTTCTGCGCGGCTTCGCCCAGGATACCCGGAAGCCAGCCGAAAAGTGCGCTGTTGGCAGCAGCTAAAGCGCCGTAGACAAGTATAGATATTACCGAGCCTGAAGCCACGTTGCCGAACATACGGCAAGCCATGGAAATAGGCGTTGCGAACTCGCCGATTATGTTCATGGGGGTCATTAAGAATATCGGCTCGGTAAGCCCCTTCAGGTAGCCGCTTACGCGGTTGGTCTTTATCTTATAATAGGTAATCAGGAAGAAGGTAACAAGCGCCCAGCCAAGGGTAGTGTTAAGGTCGCTGGTGGGGGGATACATCCCCAAAAGGGATATAAGGCTGGAACACATTGCCAGTGAGAACAGAGCCGCAATAAACGGCGTGAAACCCAGAAAGCGCTTTCCCATATTCTCTTCAACAAGGTTTGTTACAGTCTTTACCAGATACTCGGCGATAAGCTGGCGCTTCGAGGTCGGTCTGACCTTTAAATCGCGCGTGAGCCATATGCACAAGCCCGCAATCGCCGCCATTACTATCCACATGTTAACCTGAGTTTCGGTGATGGTTATGCCGAAGGGAAGGTGGAAGAGTATTTTCGCACCGGTTACTTCAATATCGCCCATCAGTCATCACTCTCCTTTTCATCGTGACTGTCTGCTTGGGATATATCCGTTTGGGATGTATCCATTTTATCACTATACATCTTTTTAGTATTGGAAATCAATTGCCATATCGCTATGGATATCCTTGGGAAGATAACCGCCAAGAGCATGGGGATCCAGTTGAGAAGCTCCAAGCTTCTCGAAAGATACAGTCCTATGCCCATCAGGACAATCAGCAGGACCATCCTCACCGAGTATGAGGCCTGAATCATCTTCTTGGCGATATCCGGCTCGCCCGAAGCGGCCTTTATTACTGCTCTTGCCATCAGGATATAATATAGTATCATAACCGCGGTTCCCCAGAGTGCGCCCCAGACAACGCGCATGTCAAACTTACCTATCACCGCGAAGACCGCAATGGTGATAAGCTCCAATATCACAAGCCCTGCAATTACCGGGAGCATGAAGCCCTTGACGGCGTTTTTATTCTCAGAATTATCCATTATAATACCCCATGATAAAAGTAATCGTTATATAGTATAAAACAAAAATCATAATTTGTAAAGGGATTTTAACTAATAAATTTATAAATTCTCGGGTTTTTCTGTGATAGTGTTGTGAAAAACCACTTAAATCGGGTATTATTAATTGTTTGATTTGCCGATATTAAGCTTGCGGAAAAAATGATATAATTATCTCACTTACTTTGGAACATTGTTTCATTACTCAGAATGGAGAATATTATGAAGAGATTTTTAGCTTTACTTACCGTTTTAGTCCTTACGCTGAGCCTTTGCTGCTGCGCGGATACCGCCGGCGGCGGTTCGGATAACGGCGGCGCCAAGGAATCCAAGCTTAAAGCAAGCCTTACAAGCCCCGAGCTTACCTATTCGCGCGAAGAGCTTGAAGCCCTGAAGACAGGCTATCACTATTCCTATGACTATGACGTTCCGGCGCTTTACAGGTATTTTGAGGGCAGATGTCAGATAGGCTGCATTGTAAACAGCTGGCAGATATCAAACCCGGACGATAATATGTACAAAAGCCTTGCCAAGAATTACAACATCTACGTCATGGAGAACGAGTTCAAGCCATCCAGCATAAACCCCGCCCCCGGCGTTTACAACTTCGACCCCTGCGACGCCTTTGTTAAGTTCGCGGACGAGGCGGGCGCCGCCACACGTGGGCATACCCTGCTATGGCACACCCAGGTGCCCGACTGGTGGTTCAAGGCTGACCCATCCAACGAAAAGAGCCTTGGCGCCTGCGACAGAGACGGCGAGCTGGCTACGAGCGAGCAGCTTGTAGAGCGGATGGAGGAGTACATAACCGAGGTTGTGACACGGTATAAGGACGATATCGACTACTGGGACGTTTGCAACGAGGGGCTGAACGGCAGCGGCATA
>CALDFS010000180.1 GCA_937942105.1 uncultured Ruminococcus sp.
TAATTCTTCTTAGATGCCGCCCGCAGCTCAACAAAGCACCCGCACTCGCGGCAGATGCCGTTCTGAAGGCTTTCGCAGCGGCGGCAGATATCCAGCCTTTTATTATATAGCTCCTCGGAAGCTTTAACATCCTCCGGCATAAGCTCAATAAGCTCGGAGACCTTTTTGAAAAGACCGTCTACATCTATATCGGCGAGTAAGCACCGCTTGCAGACTGGTCTGCCATCTATCGTCAGCATATATGCGCAATCGTCATCATGTCTGCTGACGTCGTCAGCAAAGCTCAATCGCCACTACCGAGCATTTGGGAAGCTTAAAGCTGAGCTTTTCGCCGTCAAGTTTGACGCAGTCGCAGGTCTTGGGTGCAACAGCGTTGGGGTTCTCAAAGGTGTTGCATTCGTTGTACTTGGCAGTAAGAACTTTGGCGGTCGCTGTCTTGTATTCGGCTCTGGGGATTACGCAGTCAATGTCGAAATCTTCATCCAAAGAGGTATTCGAGATGGTAATATGCATCTTACCATCATCGTCAACAGAAACCGACTGCGAAACGGCAGGAAGATACTCGCCTTCGCGGAGCTGCTTGTTTTCAATGCTGGAGTAAACCAATGTAGCCTCCATATGCTCCTTGAACATATCGAATACATGATATGTGGGAGTAAGAACCATCTTTTCGCCCTCGGTAAGAACGATTGCCTGCAAAACGTTAACCATCTGTGCAATGTTAGCCATCTTAACTCTGTCAGAGTTAAGGTTGAAGAGGTTCAGGTTGATGGCGGCAATGATAGCGTCTCTCATAGAATTCTGCTGATAAAGGAAGCCGGGGTTGGTGCCTTCCATAACATCTGTCCATATGCCCCATTCATCTACAACAAGACCGACCTTCTTTTCGTCGTCGTAGCGCTGCATAACAGCCTTCTGGTCGCGAAGGATTCTTTCCATGAACCATGTGTGGGCAATCGTGTCGTAATACTCCTTCTCGTCGAAATCAACCGATGAGCCCTTGTGCTGCCAGTTGTTTGTGGGGAAGGTATAATGATGGAGCGAAAGACCCTGCATCATATAGCGGCACTTGTTCATCATTGTATCCGTCCAGTCAGAGTCGTTGGAGTTAGGACCGCAGGCTATCTTCTGAGGTCCCCAGCCGATAAACTGCTGGAACTGCCTGTAAAGGTCGGAATAGTATTCCTTTGTCATGCTTCCGCCGCAGCCCCAGTTTTCGTTGCCCACGCCTATGAACTTAACATTCCAAGGCTCCTGTCTGCCGTTCTTCTTTCTCAGCTCTGTCATGGGAGAGTCGTTTGACGATGTCATGTACTCTACCCAGTCGTGAGCTTCCTGCACTGTGCCTGAGCCTACGTTTACCGAAACATAAGCCTCACAGCCTACCTGCTCGCAGAAGTCCAAGAACTCATGAGTTCCGAAGCTGTTATCTTCTGTAACTCCGCCCCAGTTGGTATTTACTATCTTCTTTCTTGTTTCCTTGGGACCTATACCGTCCATCCAGTGATATGTATCTGCAAAGCATCCGCCCGGCCAACGCACTACCGGCACCTTGATAGCCTTAAAAGCCTCAACAACGTCGGTTCTGATACCTCTTACGTTAGGGATTGGGCTGTCCTCGCCGACATATATGCCGCCGTAGATACATCTGCCGAGGTGCTCGGAGAAGTGACCGTAGATTTCCTTATTTATCTTGCTTATGCGGTTTGACTTATCAATAGTCATCTTTAAAACTGCCATAACCAGACCTCCAGAATTCAATAATTTTAATAGGACAAAGCGTTTGCCCATTACGTTAATTGTACCTTTAAATCAATGCGCTGTCAACATATTTTGATGAAATTTTGTTAACATATTCTAAGGAGTTTTTTATCCTTTCCTTGATTGTAGCACTGCGCGGTCCGCCTTCTTATCGCGGCGCTATTGCTTGATTATCAGCAGATTTAAGGGTAAACATATTAACATATACTGATTATTTTTTTGATTTTTTCAAGAGTGACGCATTGGTTCGGCAGCTGCCGTCTGCGCTTCGGCGCGGCGTTCAATACGTTGAAAACTGATAAACGCGAATATAGTCAACCTCTATTCCGGATGGCAGTAAGGATCTATCAATTTCGCCCGCCCACGAGCCAACCTCCAGCGTCAGCTTTAAATACGTTTTAACCTCGCTGACTCCGCCGTCGTCGGTATCCCACATAAGCTTGCCGTCAACGTAGAAATAATATCGCTCCTTTGTCCATTTCAGGGCAAAGGTGTGGAACTCACCGTCATATATATCAAGCTGTTCGTTTTTTCCCGAGGACTGATGATGCTCGCCGTAACCGTCCCAATGCAGGGCATGGTTGATCATTTTATCCTTGTAGGAATAGGC
>CALDFS010000181.1 GCA_937942105.1 uncultured Ruminococcus sp.
GAATCAGGTAGCTTTGATGGTCTTGGAGGAAATAAATAGGAGGATATAATCAATGGAAAAGGAATTGTATACTGCTCCTGAAATGGAGATAGTCGAGTTTGAAGCTGAGGATATCATTACCGATAGTGGTGGTGGTGTTATTGACGAGGGCGAAGGCGGTCTTGAAGGACTATAATAAAATCCACCCTGCCCGCAGACAGCTAACCCCTGTCTGCGGGCAATGCCCGTTTTTGAATACATAGTGGAATCCCGCCATATATTCCAAAGCGGACAAAAATTTCAAACCCGGAGGAACCGAAATGAAAAAGCTTATATCTGTTATAACAGCAATCGCGCTGATACTGGCAATCACTCCAACGGCGTTCGCCGCCGTCTACACCGAGGGATATTTTCACTACACCATCGCGGATGAATCCATAACCATAACCGGCTATTTCGGGGATGAGGAGACAGTAACCGTCCCTGCCATGATAGCGGGAATACCTGTCAACACCATAGCTTCGGGCGCTTTCACCGGAAGCGGTATTAAAACGATTAATCTGCCGGACACCATCACGTCCATCGAAAGCGGAGCTATAGACTTGGGCGTGGTTATCAACTATAACAGCAATCTGCCGTCCGGCGATCAGGAACAGCCCCAGCCCAACCCGCCTCAGCCGGATTTGCCGCAGCCCAACCCTCCGCAGACGGATATGCCCGGATTTGTTGTAAACCCCATTTCACCCCCGCCTCAGAATAATGCTGAGGATGACGAAACCCCGGCTGATGATATAACCGTTTCTGAGGATGAAATTCCGGATGATATTACCGTAACTGAACCTGCTAACAAAGATGAAGCTGAAACCGCAAAGCCCGGCTTGGATGAGAAGCAAACTGCCAAGTCTAATCAGAGCGAGCCACAGTCGACCAAGCCCGCTCAGACCGAAGAGAGCAAGCCTCAGCAATCGCAGACCAATCAGCCCGAACAGCCTGTTGTCACCACTTCCACCGTTTCACAGAACGCAATCGAGGAAGTAGAAATCGAGCTTGACCTTGATAAAGCCGAGGAAGTAACCACCACCCCCGAGCAGGATATTCCCAATCCCACCGAAGAAACCGAAGCGGCTTTCAAGCCTGATGCCAAGCCTGAAGAAAGTGCCGAGCCCAGGCAGTATACGACTGTCGTTGTCGTTATGGTTGTTGCCGTTGCCGCTGTATCGCTGGGCGGATTTATTGTTTGGAAGAAAAAGAAATTCAAGGGTTAAATGTGATCAATCAAAAGATGTTCTTGCCAGAAAGTGCGACGTTCTTGCCAAAACTCTGGATTTTTCAACTCGATTTTGCTATGATAGGTGTATAAGAGCAGACATATTGACTGACTTTTATAATCATGTTGAAAGGGTGAAGATTGTGGAAAAGGAATTTTATACACCTTCGGAAATGGAAATTGTTTCTTTTAAGGTGGAGGATGTTATTACTACCAGTGGTGAACTTATCGAAGACGGAGACACAGACTAATAACCTTAGCAATTCAAGTACCAATATTATATTGGATAGCAGAAAGATGGTGTAAAAATGCTACAATATGAAGCTCCCAGAATGGAAATAGTTTTTTTCGGCGCCGAGGATGTTATTACAAACAGCACTGGTGGTGAAATCGGCGGCGTTGACGAGGGATTTGACGACTGATAAATGCAATTATTTTTTGCAATCAAACAAACCCAATCGCGGCAGGCAGTAAATTAGCTTGCCGCGATTATTAAGAAAATCGGTGACAAAATATGAACTATATAAGCTGCTGTAAAATTGCCGGAAAGGTGATAAAAATATCCTCGCTATACGAAGAGGTACACAGCCTTTGCAGCGAATATGCCACTACAGAAGCTCCTGATTTTTCGGTTAGTATATCCCCGGAAGATGTTTCCTTCGAGCGAGAAAAATCCGCGCGTGAGGATAGGTTGGAAGGTCACGATATACGCCATTTTTCGGATGCGTATCTTGAAACGCTGGCAGT
>CALDFS010000182.1 GCA_937942105.1 uncultured Ruminococcus sp.
CAGACCCGCCAGCGCGCAAGCGACCTTTTCAAGCTTCTTGTAAGCCTTTCCGAAAGGATTGCAAGGCGAGTGTCCGCCCAGAAAATCGAGCTTGAAGAATGCAAAAGCCGCGACGAGCTGCGCTTAAAGGGCGACCTTATAATGTCAAACCTATACCGGCTGGAAAAGGGAATGACGGCCGAGATGTCCGATTTGTCCTTATTGAAGCCGATGGAAATAGAGCTTGATTCCCGCCTTACCCCCACCCAGAACGCCCAGAAGTACTACAGCGAATACCGCAAGCAGGATACCGCCGAAAAAAAGCTCCGCGAGCTGATAGAATTGGGTGAGCAGGAGGCAAAGTATATAGATTCTGTGTTTGATTCACTTTCGCGAGCATCCACCGAAAGCGAGCTTGCCCAGATCAGGGACGAGCTTGCCGCCGAGGGGTACATTAAGCACGCAAAATCAAAGACAAAGCTGCCCAAGGCGCTTCCGCCGATAGAATATATGTCAACCGACGGCTACAGGATTCTGGTCGGACGAAACAACCGCCAGAACGATACGCTGACCCTTAAAACCGCTTCAAAGCAGGATTTGTGGCTGCACGTTCAGAATATAACCGGCTCACACGTTATTGTAGAGAGTTTCGGCGGGGAAATCCCGCGTCAGACTATTGAGGAAGCGGCTCTTATCGCCGCCTACAACTCCTCGGCAAGAGGTTCCTCACTCGTCCCGGTGGACTATACCCTTGTTAAGTACGTCAAAAAGCCGGCAGGAGCAAAGCCGGGCATGGTGATATTCACAAACAACAAAACCCTTTACGTAACCCCGGACGACGATACCGTCAATTCTTTGAAGAAATAGAACTACAGCCGCATCAATGCACTAAAGAAATAAGAGGTCAACAACATGAAAGAACGCTTCGACAACACCCTGCCATACATTATAGTAACAGTTGTTTTCTACTATTCACTGCCGCTAATCTGCTATGCGCTCAAATCCCCCTTTTATAACCTTACGCCGGTGGTGGACGTCTGCGTTTCGATGGCTGTGGGCTTCTTCTTCGGAAAGCGCTTCGGCGGCGACTGGCTGATGGCGCTGGAGGCGGCAGTGGTATTCATTCCCTGCGTTTATATGTTCTTCAACCCGACTGCATGGATATATGTTTTAGTGATAGCGATATTCTCCGCCTTCGCGGTGTTTATCGGGGCGGTTTTCCGCAAGAGAGTGAGATAGAATAAAGTGGAATACGAAATAAAGGAGATAATAACCGAGCAGGAGCTAAAGGACGTCCTTGAAGTATGTTACCGCATTCTCGGAAACGATGATTCCGAGCTTTACTGCTATGCGGCATGGGAACGCCGGCTTAAGGACGGCTTGCAGCCCTTGGTTTATGCCGTGAAGGACGGCAAAATCCTGTCCTGCGTGCTGGGCAGAGCCGAGAATAAGGAAAGCCTTGTGATCGGCTTCGTTGCTTGCGAGGAGGAATTCCGCAGTCAGGGAATCACAAAAGCCCTGATGGGGTATTTTGAAAAGCGGGCAAGGGAATCAGGATATAAATACATAACCCTTGGCTCGAAGGCGGACGGTTTTTATGATAGCTGCGGCTATAAAGTGATTTTTGAAATTAACGGTCAGAATATCTATCAGAAGCTTCTTGATTAATGCGCATAAGCTTCAAGATTCTATTTGACATCCAATAAAAACAATAGTATAATATCATAGACCGAACGGCGCAATACGGCGCCCGGCGGTATAATCATAACAAAATAATCCATACTAAGAAGGTTAATTATGTCAGAAAATAAGCTGTATAAATACGAAACCCACCTTCACACCTCCCAAGGCTCGCTGTGCTCCCCATGCTCGGGCGCACAGCAGGTGGACTGCTTAAAAGCCTGCGGCTACGATGGCTGCTTTGTTACCGACCATTTCTTTGGCGGCAATACCGCAGTTGACAGGCGGCTGCCGTGGGATATCAAAATCCATCTTTTCTGCCAAGGCTATGAGGATGCTAAAAGGCGCGGCGATGAGGTCGGCTTTAAGGTATTTTTCGGACTTGAATTCGGCTGGCACTCCACCGAGTTTTTGACCTATGGCATAGACAA
This sequence comes from uncultured Ruminococcus sp., assembly GCA_937942105.1. Lineage (GTDB taxonomy): Bacteria > Bacillota > Clostridia > Oscillospirales > Ruminococcaceae > Faeciplasma. The sequence goes on from CALDFS010000182.1 coordinate 2,091, forward strand.
GCAGTTTTTACTTGATCATCCCGAGCTTGAAAACATCACTCTGCCAAAGTATGCCGAGCTTGTCCACGCAAACGGCGGCTTTATAGTTCACCCGCACCCCTTCCGCGAGGCTGGGTATATCGACACCATCCGCCTGTTCCCAAGGTGCGTTGACGGTGTGGAGGTTGAAAACGCTTCCCACACCAACCCCGATTTCAACCGGCGTGCAAGGGAATATGCCGCTTCATATGACCTGCCCATGACCGGCGGCTCGGACACTCACTATACCTGGGGCTTCCCCGGCGGCGGAATAGCGCTTGATAAGCCGCTTGAATCGCCGCAGGACTATCTTGAACGCCTCAGAGCAAACGATATAACCGAAATCCTTGTAAGAAGCGAAAAGTATATGAAGCCATGGCCACAGTATGATTTCTGGAAGGACGCTATACGCCCCGATATCACCCTGTTGGAGCCGGAGCTTTGCGAAAGAGCGCAAGCGTTTTACGCTTCGATAAAGGAATAACCCGAAAGGAAATTTTAAGTGCTTTCTGTAGTAATCCCATCCTATAATGAAGAGGATAATATACCCGCAGCGGCAAAGGAAATCATCGCTGTGCTGGAAAAAGAAAATATCGACTGCGAGCTTATTTTTGTTGACGACGGTTCCCGCGATGGCTCGTGGGATAAAATCATCACCTTAAACCGCCTTGATAAGCGGATACGCGGGGTTCGCTTTTCCCGCAATTTCGGCAAGGAGGGCGCTATTTTGGCGGGTCTTGAAGCCGCAAGGGGAGAGGCCGCCGTTGTTATGGACTGCGATTTGCAGCACCCGCCCGAGAAGATACCCGAGATGTATAGGCTGTGGCAGGGGGGCGCCGCGGTGGTAGAGGGCAGAAAATCCAGCCGCGGGGCGGAAAGCCTTGCCTATGGCGCGCTTTCTAAAGTATTTTACGGTCTGATTCAGGCAACATCAAAAATCGACATGCGCGACGCTTCGGATTTCAAGCTTGTTGACCGCAGGGTGATAGATTCTATCCTTGCCCTGCCCGAAAGAATAACCTTTTTCCGTGCCCTTTCGGGGTGGGTGGGCTTTAAATCAGCCACCGTTTATTACGATGTTGCCCAGCGCCGCACCGGCAAGCGCAGGTGGACGACCGGCAAGCTTATCGGCTACGCCATAAGAAACCTTACCTCGTTTACAGGCATCCCGCTTTATGTTTCCACCGCAATGGGGCTTATTGTGATACTTGCCTCGCTGGTGCTGCTTGTTTTAAGCATATGCGGAGTGAACCTTGGCAGCTTCAGCCCTGCGGCGATAGTTTTAATGCTTATCGGCGGAGTTATTCTTGAATGTTTGGGAATGTCGAGCTATTATATTTCAAGAATATATGAAGAGGTTAAGCACCGCCCAAGATATATAGTAAGCCGAACTACGGAAGACTGAGGATATACGGAACAATACGGAGGATTTTCATGACCCAAGACCCGACAAACCAACCGATTCAGAACGAAGCGGCGGAGGATATCGAATCAATCGAGAGCATTAAGCCCAGGCGCCGCACGTTTACCGAGATTTTAGAGAATAACCCGGTCGGAAGATGGTGCTATCGCCATAGATACGGCTTACTAATCTTCTTCCTTCCGGTTCTTATTATGTATTTAGTTTACTCCTGCTTCGGAGTTCACCCCTATGGCGACCTTTCAGTGCTTGTATTGGACCTTAACGGGCAGTACGTCTCATATTATGAGATGATGAAGGGCGCTGTATGGGGCGACCATTCGCTTATATACAGCTGGTCGAGGAATTTAAGCGGCGAAACCATGGGAATGTTTGGCTACTACCTTGCAAGCCCGTTTATGTGGATAGTTGTGCTGCTGCCAAGAACCATGATGTGCGGCGCGCTTGAAATAATGCAGCTTGCGAAAATAGGCTGCTGCGCCTTGGCGTTTGCCTATTATCTTGATAAATCCAAGCATGCCTCGAAGTACATGCAGGTTATATTCTCGGTCAGCTATGCGCTTATGACCTATATCGTAGTAGAGCTGATGAACCCCATGTGGATAGACGGCATGATATGGCTGCCGATTATCATTTTGGGAATAGAGCGCCTTGTTGATGAGGGCAGGATGCTTTTGCTGACTGTTTCTTTAAGCATAATGTTCTTCTCACACTTCTATATTGGCTATATGATTGGCTTTTTCTCGGCGCTTTACTTTGTTTATTACATCTTTTCACGCCCCGAGCATGCCATTGCCCCGCACTTTATAAAGAGCGGTCTTAAATTCACGGCATCCGCTATTATATCGGTGCTGTCGGCGGCAATTGTGCTGATACCGGTTTACTGCTCGCTGAAGCTCGGCAAGCTCGATTTTTCCGACCCCGACTTTTCCCCAACGAATCAGTTTGACATATTCGACCTGCTGACAAAGCTTTTCCCCAACAGCTATGATACCGTCCGCCCGGAGGGGCTTCCGATGATAGCCTGCGGAACTATAGTTGTAATGCTTATTCCGCTCTACTTCCTGAATACGAAAATCAAGGCAAAGGAAAAGGTATCCTACGGCGCGCTGATGTTTGCGGTGTTCGGAAGCATGTATCTTTCCACTGTGGATATAGCGTGGCACGGCTTCCAGGTTCCGAATTGGCTGCCCTACCGCTATTCCTTTACATTCTCGTTTTTGATGCTTGTTATCGCCTTCCGCGCGTTTGAAAATTTAGAGGGCGTAAGCTTCAAGGAAATAGGGCTTACGGCGTTCGGCTGGATAGCTGTTCTGGCTATACTCAACCAGCAGGAGCACCCCGAATTCTACCTTGCCGAAACGGTATGGTTCTCGGTTCTGTGCGTGGTGGTGTTTGCGTTTGCCATCTTCCTGTTCAAGAAATACAATAATACCGCCATGAAGATAGTAACGGCAGTGCTTATCTGCCTTGAAATTTTCGAGAATTCCATGTACCCCGTATGGGCAATAGACTGCGACGTTGTGTATTCAAAGTATTCATCATATCAGGATTACTTTATCGACGGCAGAAGGATAGTTGACGAGCTGGAGGAACGGGACGATACATTATACCGCATGGAAAAAACCTTCCACCGCACCGTTAACGACCCCATGGGAATGGGCTTCAAGGGAATATCGCATTCAAGCTCCACCATGAACACTCCGGTTCTGAAGATGCTTAAATCCCTCGGCTTCGGAATGCAGGGGCACTATACCAAATACACCGGTGCGACACTGCTGACCGATTCACTGCTGGGAATAAAGTATATAATGTACAAGCCCGACAAGCCTACCGCCACGGTGGACGAGAAGGAAATCAACCGTCAGAATTATCAGAATCAGCTGAAGCTTCCTTATGAGGGCTATTCAATGGTAATGTCAGAGAAGGATACCGGCTGTGAGATATCGGTATACGAAAATCCATATGCCCTGCCGATAGCCTACATGGCGGATAAGGATATATTAGAAACCAAGCTTGATTCCAAGGACCCCATAGCCAATCAGGAAAGGCTTTTGCAGGATATTCTGGGCGACAGAAGCATCAAGCTCTACAGCCGCCTTTACTCCTACTATACCGATACCGTAAACTGCACAACAGCCACCACCGGCGACCATATCATGTATACCACCACCGTTCCGGATAAGGACAGCTACGTTGAATTCACCCTGAACTTCTCGGAGGATTCAAAAGCCGAAGACCCGCTTTACGCCTTCTTCCCGACGATATACCAGCGCCAGTGCAACATGTGGCTGAAGGCGGATTCATGGGATATAACCAACTATGCCTTTGTTGATTACTTCTTCACCGGCGAGCATTACAGCATACTCGATTTGGGCACCTTTGACCCCACGGAAAAGCTGAAGCTCAGAATGACCCTTGCAAACGGCGAAGCCATATTCTCGGATGTTCTGTTCTATCAGCTCAACGTGGATAAGCTTGCCGAGTGCGTGGATACCATCCGCAAGGGCGGCTGGAACATAACCGAGCACAGCGATACCCACCTTTTGGGAACCGTCACCGCAGAAGAGGATGGCGTGCTGTTCACAACCATCCCCTATGAGCCGGGCTGGACGATAACTGTGGACGGCGAAAAGGTAACGCCTGTTAAGCTTGTTGATTCCCTTATAGGAATAGAGCTTGGAGCGGGCGAGCATACAATAGAAATGCGCTTCTGGCCGAGCTACTTAACGCTTGCTATATTCGTATCGCTGTTCGGGCTTTCGCTTCTTGCAATTGTGTTCGTAATTGAATTCAAAAACGGCGTGATTTTCAAGAAAATCATAGGAAAAGCCAAATAGTACTTGATTTCAGGGCGAAAAAGGAGTAAAATATCTTTGATAAATCAGCTTTTGCGGCAAAGCCCCCAAAAGCTTGAAATCCACTCAAAAAGGAAAGGACAGAACAAAATGAAATTCATAGTTGAAACATCCGCACGCCATGTACATGTAACTCAGGAAACCTTAGAGGTTCTTTTCGGCAAGGGCGCAGCTCTTACCAAGAAGAAGGATCTTTCCCAGCCCGGTCAGTATGCCGCCGAGCAGAGGGTTACCGTTGTAGGTCCCAAGAAGGAGCTTCCCAATGTTTCCATATTAGGTCCGTGCAGAAAGGCGGATCAGGTTGAGCTTAGCGCTACCGACGCCCGCTCAATCGGCATCACCGCCCCGATAAGAGAATCGGGCGACCTTGCCGGCTCCGCTCCCTGCAAGCTGGTTGGTCCCTGCGGCGAGGTTGAGCTGAGCGAGGGCGTTATCATCGCAAAGCGCCATATCCACCTCACCCCCGAGGATGCGGCTTCCCTTGGCGTTAAGGACAAGGATGTTGTCTGGGTAAAGGTTGACACCGCCGAAAGAAAGGCAATTTTAGGCGACGTTGTATGCCGCGTAAGCGCAAGCTACGCCACCGCTATGCACATCGACACCGACGAGTCGAACGCAATCGGCGCAGGCAGAGAGCTTATGGGCGAGATCGTTAACATCTGATAATATCAGTTACCAAGTACGGACGGCGAAGAACCGTCCGTATTTTTTTACTTCAATTGATTGACAGTTGGGGAAATAGCTGTTATAATGAAAAAAACAGATAAAAAGGCGGATGATGTCATGAAAGAAAAATTCAAGAAGATTGTATTACCAGCAATAATTGCCGTGCTTATGCTTACTCTTGCCGGATGCTCAAATCAGCCGGTAGAAGCGCCATCGGACAGTCAGAAGGATGATGCTGTTGTCACTACCGATAACGCCGTTGTCGATTCTGATAACGCTTTACCTGCGGACGATCTGCCGGATGAACCAAGCGAAATAATCCTCACCGCCGAGCTGTACAACGATGCTTCTCTCGTTCCGATGGGCGAGAATCCCGCCATATATTATGACGGACATTATAGGTATTATTCGGAGAACGGCGAGACGGGCGATATAATAAAAATCGGCGACGGCTTTGCAGCTCACACCGAGCTGCTGCCCGACCGGGGATTTTTCGCGGTTCTTTCGGATAAAGAGGTTCTTACTGCGGACTACTCCGCCAATCAGATTTACAGGGTGAACATTGAGGATAACTCCGCCCAGCCCCTCCTTCCCGAAACGGAATACGGCTTTACCATCGAGGAATACGATGCCATAGCCGGAAAGTGGGAGAATACAACATGGTTTGACGTGCCGGTCATGAATCAAAGCGGCAGTCACTTTGCCTACTGGTCGAACAAATTCGCCGCAGACGGCAGCCCGGTATATGAGCCGGGAATATGGCTTTACGACCTGAAAACCGGCGAGCAGACAAGGATAGCATCCCCCGACGGCGAGGTTATAGGCGTTTCGCCGGTCGATTGGATTGACGATACCCACATCGTTTTCATTGCGGGGGACACCTATTACAGCTATGATATCGTCGCCCAGACCGCCGTCGAACTTGCCAACTCGACTGATTTAATTAATACCGTAAGCGGCAGAATCCTCGTCTACGACGGCGAGAAAGGTCTGACCGTTCACAACGCCGCCACTGGTAAGAAGTACATCATCGATACTGAAAAGCCCGCAAGTGGCATAAGCAGAGTTATCGTTTGGGAGGATATCGCGGTATTTCTCGCCAACAGTGAAGACGATATCTATATAGTGGATATGGCAAAGGGTACGGCGAAGTATATTCACGCTCCGTTCGGCGAATTAAAACCGGGGATAATGGGCTTCACGCCAGACGGCAAATTGGTTGTGGATGCGTTTAACATCGGAACGGCATCGGAGGAGGGGCTTTATACAGTTAAGTTGGGCTGATTTTTGAAAAAGTTGTCCTGCGTGTATTGACAATTCCGAACAGTTGTGATATACTAACATAGTTAAATCACACGCCGGTGTGATGGAATTGGCAGACGTGCTGGACTCAAAATCCTGTGGTAGAGATACCGTACCGGTTCGACCCCGGTCACCGGCACCAAATAAAAAAGACCCGCTAAGGGGTCTTTTTTATTTGGTGCCGGAGTGATGCGTTCCCTTGCGGGAACGAGATGCACGCCTTCGGCGCGTGATGTCAAGCGTTTCGCTGCGGCGAAACGCGCTGGTGATGTGCGACTTGCGGCGCGTGGAGGTATCGCCTTACTTTTATATCGCAGACTTCGCCTTGCTTGCCGCTGGCGCGGCGTTGTTTCGCTATTCTGATAAGTTACACTTTCAGAATGGCGCTATTTTTATGCTTGAATGCAGGGACATCCTATAAAATGTTAATAGGAATATTAAATAGGTTAAGAAATATTTTCTTATTTTCATTGCACAGCACTCATTTATATGATATGATTTACTTATCAACCGCGAGAATTTTGTAAAGATTTTGGAGGAAACTATGTCTGAATTTAAATTTAAAGATACATCATTAAGCATAGATGAAAGAGTCCGGCTTCTTTTGGCTGAACTTACCCTTGATGAAAAGCTTGGAATGCTCACCACCTACAGCCAGCCGGTTGAAAGGCTTGGCTTGAAGGGCTTCCCGGTCGGTGCAGAGGTTGCGCGCGGACTTGTCTGCCGCGGCAGAGAGGAATACCCAACCACTGTTTTCCCGCAGCCGTTTGGGCTTGCTGCTACCTTCGACCCCGATGTGATGTACAAAATGGGGGAGATAACCGGAATCGAAACGCGTATCTATAACCAAAAGGGCAAAGCATCCCTATGCGTGTGGGGACCCACCGTTGACGCCGAGCGCGACCCTCGCTGGGGAAGAAACGAGGAAGCCTATGGCGAAGACCCTTATCTTATAGGTCAGATGTCGGCTGCTTACACTAAGGGCATGGCAGGCGAAGACCCCGAGCATCTTCGCATTATGCCCATGCTGAAGCACTTCTATGCCAACAATAACGAGGAGGACAGGGGCAAGGATAACGCTTCCATTCCTCTTGGCTTAAAGCATGATTATTACCTGAAAGCCTTTGAGACTGCCTTTACCCACGGCGGCGCAAAGGGCGTTATGACCTCATACAACGAAATAAACGGAATCGAAGCGCTGTGTAACCCCGAGCTTGACGAGATACTTAAAAAGCAGTGGGGAATGCTGTTCTCCGTCACCGACGGCGGGGATTTCTGCGCAAACGTTTTTTCCCACAAAAAGGACAGGACCTTTGCCGAAACAGCCGCAAGAGTATATAAAAACCACGGTGCAGACGTTATGACCGATAGTGCGGAAATCGTCCGCAAATCGGTAAAAGCCGCTATTGATGACGGCAGAATAAACGAAGGCGACATAGATTACGCCCTGTTCGGTCTTTTAAAGGCAAGATTTCTTTTGGGTGATATCGACGGTAACAGCCCCTATAGCTCCTACCCCGAAGACCTTTTGTGCTCTGATGATTTTTACAAGGTCAGCGAAAGGGCGGCTAAGGAGTCGGTAATACTTCTTAAAAACAATATGGACGTGCTTCCTTTCAGCCCGAAAAAGAAAACCGCTGTAATAGGCATCCATGCCGGTATGAATTTCCGGGATTGGTATACCGGTCTGTCAGACAGAAACGGTACTATTATTGATGAGCTTATCCGCCGCGCGGGTGATGGCAATATCCGCTATGATACCGGCTGCGATATTGTTGCACTGCGCCATCCCGCAAGCGGAAAATATCTGACTCTGACTGCGGACGGCGAGCTTTGCCCCATCGAGGCTGTACCGGTTAAAAGCTGCCTGTTTGAGCTTTACGATTGGGGAGACGGCGCTGTATCACTGAAATCGGTTGAAAACGGCAAATTCCTTACCGACAGCGGAATAATGCGCTGCACCGCAGACGAGGTGTATGGCTGGTTCGTTCACGAGATGATAACCGTTAAAAGGCGCGGGGATAAGGCGGTTATGTATAACTGGCAGCAAAGACCGCTTGGGCTTACCGACTTCAAGCTTGCGGTAAAAAGCTCTCCAAGGGCTGATGAAAGCTGTATTTTCGAGATAGAAACGGTTTCAAGCGGCGAGGAAAGAGCCGCCGAGCTTGCGCGCGACTGTCAGCAGGCGGTGGTGTTTATAGGAAATCATCCCCTTATCAACGCCCGCGAGGGGTACGACAGAAAGCATATCAACCTTCCGCAGAAGTCGGAAAAGCTGCTTGACGCTGTTTTAGAGGTCAACAAAAACACCGTTCTTTATATGGTTTCAAGTTACCCCTATGCCTTCGATTCAAGAAAGCTCTGCGCAGCCATGCATATCTGCCATGCCGGTCCTGCAATCGGCAAGGCTGTCAGCGGAAGCTTGTTCGGTGATTTTTCCCCTGCGGGAAGATGCCCCATGACATGGTATGCCGACACGCAGGATCTATGCGATATCCGCGATTACAATATCATACGCACAAAGAGCACATATCTGTATTACACCGGCAAGCCGCTCTTTCCGTTCGGTCATGGGCTTAGCTATTCAAGCTTTGAATACGGTGTTCCAAGGCTGAGCGAAAGGCAGTTAGGCACTGATTCTGTGCTTACGGTGGAGATAGATATTAAAAATACCGGCTCAATGGATGCCGATGAGGTAGTGCAGCTTTATGTTGCGCCGCCCAAGCTGCCTGTTCCGCTTCCGAAAAAACAGCTGAAAGCGTTTGCAAGGATTCATGTGCCGCAGGGCAGAACCGAAACCGCCACGC
>CALDFS010000183.1 GCA_937942105.1 uncultured Ruminococcus sp.
CAATTTCCGCCGTCCGCCGAGAACCACTTTGTGGATGTATTTCCGTCAAAAAGCGGAGCTATATTGGTATTAAGACAGCCGCTGACCGAGCTTGAAACAAGGTATGCCACGCCACGGTCAAGTATCTCTATATTTCCAAGGCTCTGATAGTGACCGTAAAGGCTCTTATCGCCCTTAAGTGCATCGATATGCGAGTTGACCTCCGCAGAGCTTGGATATTCCGAGGCTATAACCTCGCCGTTATTTTTGTAGGCGGCGTTATTCTCTGAAAACTCGTTTGCAAGCTGCTGCAAGCCCTTGCGCGCGGCCTGAAGATTTTCGTAGTTTTCCGCCTGAGTGGTGTGACCCATTCCGCCGTCGTAATTTTCATCCGCTCCCGGTCCGCCAGACCACAAAGTATGCTCGTTTATCTGAATCCTGTCGGAATCCGTTCCGCCGAATATCATCGCGCCGATAAAGCCGTTGCCCATCGGCATAGCCTCCTGTTCCCAGTCGGAAGCGGGCTTATCATAAACCGCCATAAGCGGCGCCTGTGATGTCTCTATGCGGGTAATATTTTGTATTACCGCCGTGCCGGAGCTGTCTGCGCAGGAGGCAAGCCCAAAAATCATTGAAACGGCTATTGCTGCGGATAGAAAGCGCTTTCTTAACATGATATCTCTCCTTAATATTGCGTAACTGTATCTGTAAGCTTAATTATACAGCGCTTTATCAAGACATTCAATGCTATATCATGACAACCTTTCGCATACTCCGTCGTGATATCGACAAAGCACCTGCGAAAATCCAGAAACTGTAATAATTATATCCGCATCATCCGTAATACTTCCTGTCTAAGCACCGATATCTTACCGCCTGAGCTATGTGCTTGCGGTCGATAACCTCGGCGCCGTCCATATCTGCTATCGTGCGGGACACCTTTAATATCCTGTCATATGAGCGTGCGGAAAGCCCCAGACTGTCAAACACCTGCTTTAAAATACCGTCCGCTTCCGGGGTTATGGGGCAGACCTCGTGCAGGATATCCGAGGTTATCTGCGCGTTGCAGGTTATATCCGTTCCGGCAAAGCGCTTCTGCTGGACGTCTCTTGCGCGCTGCACCCGCTCGCGGATGGCTGAGCTTGGCTCTGCCTTCACGCCCGAGGATATGCTTTCATAGTCCGCCGGTGCAACCTCGATATGCATATCGAACCTGTCTAAAAGCGGTCCCGAAACCTTTGAAAGATACTGCGAAACCTGCTTGGGCGAGCATACGCATTTTCTTGTGGGATGCCCGTAATACCCGCATGGGCAGGGATTCATGGCGGCGATTATCATTATGCGGCAGGGATATGTAACCGTTCCTGCCGCGCGGGATATGGTTACCCTGCCGTCCTCGATGGGCTGTCTTAATATTTCAAGGGTGGGGCGCTCAAACTCGGCAAGCTCATCTAAAAACAGCAAGCCATTGTGTGCAAGGGATATCTCGCCGGGCCGCGGAACGCTTCCCCCGCCCGACAAGCCTGCCGAGGAAACGGTGTGGTGCGGCGAGCGGAAGGGGCGAACGGTAATAAGCGGGGATTCGGGGTCGATAAGCCCGGCTATAGAATAGATATTGGTAGTTTCGATAGATTCCTTGAAGCTCATTTTGGGCAGGATGGAGGGCATACGCTTTGCAAGCATACTTTTGCCTGAGCCGGGCGCGCCTATCATGATGACGTTGTGCCCTCCGCAAGCGGCGACCTCCAGCGCCTTTTTGGCGTACTGCTGACCCTTGACGTCGGCAAAGTCAAGCGGGTCGTCGTAGGCTTTTACATCCGGAACATAAGGCTTTGCAGGGGACATTGAGCCTGTGCCTGTGGCATAATCTAAAAGCTGCCTTAAGGTATTCACGCCGTAAACCTCGATGCCGTCCGCAACAGATGCCTCGAAGGCGTTTTCGCTTGGCACAAAAAGCCGCTTTATTCCGTGCTCCATGGCATAAAGCGCCATCGGAAGCACACCGCGCACTCCCCTGACCTCGCCGCCGAGCGAAAGCTCTCCGATAAAGGCGGAATCTGCAAAATCCTCATCGTTTATCTCACACATTCCGGCAAGTATCGCAACGGCTATAGATAAGTCATGAGCCGAACCGGACTTCTTAACGTCCGCCGGGGCAAGGTTGACCGTAACCCTACATTTCGGAAAATTGATGCAGGACGAACGGAAAGCCGAAGCTATTCTTTCCTTGGATTCCTTAACGGCAGCGTCTGCAAGACCTACTATTTCAAATCTTTCAACGCCTCGGCTGACCTCGACCTCAACATCCACGCCGAAGGCATTCATTCCGAAAAGACCTATGCTTCTTATTTTAGAGAACATTCCCTTGACCCCTTCCATATGTATTACTTTACATGATACAGCATTTTCCCACATATTTCAACAGCTGAACGCAAAAAAATCCGCCTGAAGAGCAAAATCTCTTAGGCGGAAATCAAAGCATATTCCTGCTTAATTCTTCTTTTTCTTCTCGGCTTCCTCCGACACACTGACGATATAATCAACGTTCAGCACCTTGACGGTTCCGTCCTTTGCGGTAACGGACACCCAGTTCTCGGAAACATCGTCAACTGTGACCGTTTCCCCGAATGAGGAATTGTAGGACATAACATAGCACTTTTTTCCGATAAATCTCTTTAAAATCTCGTTGGACATCGGGCTTAGTCTCCTTTTCTTTTTATTTTTCAGGCGGCGGACGGTCTGCCTGTTTATCATCGGCAGAATGATGCAGAGATATATCACTATAAAATATAGATACCAATATTCCACAAATACCATCTCCTGCACAGCCGTTATGGCTTTATTCTGAGATGATTATACCACACATCACACAATAAGTCAATCAAAAATAGGGTTTGCGTCATTGACAGCCGCGAAAAAAGCAGTATATAATCAATATATACACAGGCAAAAACTTGGACATTTTTGTGGAGATGATATAAATGCTGAAAAGATTTCTGCAAACCGCGCTTGCGGCTGTTATTCTGATCGTGACGATGTGCGCGTCGCTTACGGTTGTGCACGCCGAAAACCCCATTGTTCAGACCGTTTACACCCCAGACCCTGCGCCGATGGTATATAACGATACCTTCTATTTCTACACCGGGCACGATGCCGACGGTTCATCATATTTCACCATGACCGACTGGCGCTGCTACTCCTCCACCGATATGAAAAACTGGGTGGATCACGGCGCGGTGCTTTCCTACACCGATTTTGAATGGGCGGACCCGGATAGCTGCTGGGCGGCGCAGTGCGTTGAAAGAAACGGCAAGTTCTACTTATACGTCACCCTTTCAACCACCGCAGCGGGCGGAGCAAGGGCTATTGGCGTTGCTGTTTCCGACTCGCCTACCGGTCCTTTTAAAGATGCCATCGGCAAGCCGCTTTGCGGTCCGGATTGGTCATATATCGACCCTACCGTGCTGATTGACGATGACGGTCAGGCTTACCTTTACTTCGGCAATCCGACCTTGCACTATGTCAAGCTGAAGAAAAACATGATAGAGCTTGACGGCGAGATTACCGCCACCAATATGACAAGCGAGCAGTTCGGCTCCAATGAAAGCATGAATTCGCTCTACACCGAAGGTCCATGGATCTACAAGCGGAATGACAAATATTACATGGTATACGCGGCTTCAGGAATTCCGGAAACCATAGATTATTCCACCTCAGACTCCCCCACGGGTCCTTGGAAGTATCAGGGCAGAATAATGGATAACTGCCCCACCAGCTTTACTCTGCACCCGGGCATCATTGAATACAAGGGACACGCCTACTACACCTACCACACCGGCGATCTGGAGGGCGGAGGGGGCTTCACCCGTTCTGGAGCTATTGAGGAGTTCAAATTCGGCTCTGACGGCTCTATCCCTCATATAAATCCCACCCGCGAAGGTCCCGATCAGATTGAATACTTCAACCCCTATAAGCCCAACGAGGCGGAGACTATCTGCTTTGAAAAGGGCATAAAGACCGTACGCGGCGAGAACGGAATATACGTCACCAAGGCGGGTAAGGACGATTATATAAAGGTTGCCGGTGTAAACTTTGCGGAAAAGGCGACAGGCTTCACCGCTTCCGCCTGTGCCGTAAGGGCGGATGGCACTATAAATATCCGGCTCGATTCCCCCGATGGGGATATAGTCGGCTCGGTCACTCTGCCTGAGGGCGAGGAGGACGAGGCTTTCAAAACCGTCAGCTGTGATATTATATCCGGCGTGAGCGGGGTTCACGACCTTTACTTCACCTTTGATGTAAGCGTCAACCGTGGATATGTCAACTTCGATACCTGGCAGTTCGACGGTATTTATTCCGAGGATGATTTTGCGGCTTCGCCCGCACAGATAAAGTCTTCCAACGGAACGGTGATATTTATCGTTGCGACAGCCGTTGTTGCTGTGGCTTTGGTATTGACGGCGGTTGTGCTGATTCGCAGGAAGAACGCTGAAAAGTAAATTATGGCTTTGCTTAGCTCCCCTGATTCCTTCGGGGAGCTTTTTTATGCCGGAATTACATTAGTACAAATATTTGTACTAAAAATCAAAAAAACCTATTGACATTTTCAAAAAAAGGAGTATTATAATAATTAGAACGTATGTTCTATCTGACAAAACAAATTTTGCAGGAAGGCTTAGGAGCATAGCTTGCAGGTCTTTTTGCATCACCGCGCAAAAACGTGTTGCCGATTGAGCAGGAATCGGGATTTTACGTTTTTTTGCGCGGCGTTTTAGTTTTAAGAAAGGAATGATTATACCAAATGCCAGAAGCAATATTCGACATATCCGCAGATGTGACCCGAAACAACCGGTCGTGCAGAGTTATTGCAAAGCAGTTCGACGTTAAATCGCGGTATCTGAGAGTGCGCATAACCAACCATGGCAGGGCTGTTATTGTCCCCAAGAGTGCGAAGGTGATAATAAATGTCAGACGACCCGACGGCGCTGCCAAGGCGTTTTCGGGCGTTGTTAACCCGGACGGCACAGTAAAGGTTCCGCTGCACAGCTGGGCACTGGAGCTTGAAGGTGAGCTTCGCTGCGATATCTCGGTGATCGGAACAGACGGCTCCAGGCTTACCACAACTTCATTTAACGTGACAGTCGAACGCTCGACCTATTCCGGCGATGACGTTTCGCAGGATCCCGAAAGCATGGATATCATAACCGAGGTGCTTACCGAGGTCAACAACCGAATGCCCAACTACAAAATAGGTCCGGGACTTGCGGTATCGGAAAACACTCTTTACGTCACCGCAGGCACAGGCGGGGGCGGCGCGCCTGTTGACCCGACGCTTTCACTGGAGGGCGCTGCCGCAGACGCAAAAGCCACCGGCGATGCCATAAAGCAGATAATCGATTCTGCTAACGCCGAGGAGCCATGGGACAGCGGCTACTGGTCGATCGACCCGTGGATAAACAACGAACCGGGGTCAGCAGAGGGATACTCAAACTCTCAGACTATACAGCTTGAACCGAACACGAAGTACACCATATCCATAAGCGAAAATGACGACAACACTCTTTATATTGCCGGCGAAAACGGCGGAATCTATTCGGCGGTTCAGGAATACGGCGGATATCAGACCTTTACCACCGACGAAACTGGCAGACAAACCTTCTGGCTTCTGACACCCGGCAGACGATATGAAGACTACATAAACGGAACGATTAAGGCTTCTATAGTCAAGGGCAGCCTGCCTAAAATGCAGGGAAAGGGCGTTACCAAGGTTTCAAAGGACGGCTGGGTTATTAAGACGCATGAAAACGCCCCCGGAGAGCTAAACAACCGTTACCTGGATATATATTCTCCGTTCGGCAGATACTTCAGTCTTAATACCGGAGCATATAACGACGACCCCTCAGAGGGCGATACCTGGAGCGGGCTGACAATCGGGCAGCCAGGCTATTCCGGCGCAAACGAGGCGGGAATTCATCTGGCAGTCCCCGGCTCCGGAATGGATATATCCTTTATGAACGCTGGCATTCTTGCGGAGCTTGTTTTTAACATGGGAGTATACGGAGCATCGCTGGAATACGGAAAATATATGTTTGCCTTCAACGAGCCTGATGTTCCAAGCTATGCAAGATTCCAGATATTCAAGGACGCCATTCCGATATATCTCACCGCCGGCGGCATAAAGGTCAAAAACAATAATCAGGCAGTTAAAAACGAAAACGAAGCCGAGTGGAAAACAGTAAATCTTTATGAGCTGGAATCAAGGGTGGCAGCGCTTGAAGCACAGATACAGTCGCTCGCCGGCGGCTCACAGCAGCAGTAAAGGGCACTGATTTTTCGACAGGACCGCATATTATCAAACGAAAGGATATATAAATAACTATGAAAAACATTTTCTGCGCCGTTTTCGGAGCGGCAGGAAGTATTCTTGCCTCCGTTTTCGGCGGCTGGGACGCCGCAATAGTCACGCTCATAATATTTATGGGCATTGATTACATAACGGGTCTGATAGTTGCAGGGGTATTTCACACCTCAAAAAAATCCCCCAACGGCTCGCTCGAAAGCCGTGCCGGATGGAAGGGGCTTTGCAGAAAGGGCGTTACCCTGCTTGTTGTATTGGTCGCAACACGCCTTGATATGGCAATAGGAACGCACTATATCCGCGATGCAACGGTCATAGCCTTTGTTGTAAACGAAGCCATTTCAATAGTCGAGAACGCAGGGCTGATGGGAATTCCGATACCTGAGGTTATTATCAGAATGATAGACGTGCTTAAAAAGCAATCAGAAGACGGAGGCTGTAAGAATGGCAGTTCAGATTAAGGGAATTGACGTTTCAAAATGGCAGGCAGACAAAAGCGGAAACTCCAAGGTGGATTTTGCCATGCTCAAACGGATGGGATATGAGTTTGTGATACTTCGCGCGTCTATAGGGCGTTCAAAGGACATCTCATTTGATAGCCACTATAAGGCGGCAAAAGCGGCGGGGCTGCATATCGGCGCTTACCACTATCTCAACGCAAAAACGCGCGATGAAGCTCTGGCAGAGGCGGATTTCTTCCTAAAAGCCATAAAGGGCAGGCAGCTTGATTATCCTATCTGTCTTGACATTGAAAGCGACGTTCAGAAAAAGCTCGGCAGGGCAATGTGCACAGATATAGCTCTTGCTTTTATGCAAAAGGCAGAAGGCGCAGGATATTATACCATGCTATATTCGGGAGCCAATTTCATCAGCAAATATCTTGATATGGAGCGCCTTCGCCACTTCGATGTATGGCTTGCCTGCTACACCTCTGAGGAAAGACGCAGCGAGCTTTATAAGCATGATA
>CALDFS010000184.1 GCA_937942105.1 uncultured Ruminococcus sp.
CATCTTTCATCACCGATGTTATTATAGCACTTTCACGGTAAAAAGAAAAGAGCCTTGTGCAAAGTGCTATGAAGATATTCACAATATCCACATTTTATTTACATTTTACTGCGAATATTCTTGTATGGTTGCAATATTCTAAAAACTGTGCTACAATAATCATTAATATAGAAATAAAAGCGTCAGCAAACAGCAGTCGGGAGTGTTAATATTATGGACAATATTGTTTTAATTATCATACTTGTTTTAATTGTTATTGGAGATATTCTGGCGGCAGTCATCATCATATCACGAAAAAGTGATAAGCAGAACGACCGCACTGCCGAAGGGCTTGCCCGGCTTGAGGAGGGCATAAGCTCTTCAAGCAGCGCGCTCAGGCAGGAGCTTTCGGCAAACGTCACCGGAACAGTTAAAACGCTTGGTGATATGGTTTTGGACGCTCAGAAGACCGCATCCGCCGCGCAGTATCAGCGGCTTAACGACATGGACCTTGCCATATCCTCAAAACAGCTTCTTATGAGCGAGGCTATGCAGAACCAGCTCAAACAGCTGGAGGAGCGCATAAAGACCCTTGAATCAGGTAACGAGCAGAAGCTTTCCGAAATGCGGGACACTATTTCAAAGCGGCTTTCCTACATTCAGGAGGATAACAACAAGCGGCTTGATGAAATCCGGGTTACCGTTGACGAAAAGCTTCAGAAGACTCTTGACGAAAAGATGACAAACTCATTCAAGATGGTGAGCGAACGGCTGGAGCAGGTTTACAAGGGTCTTGGCGAAATGCAGTCGATAGCCGCAGGAGTCGGCGACCTTAAAAAGGTGCTTTCAAATGTAAAGACGCGCGGAATTTTGGGAGAGATTCAGCTTGGGGCAATTCTTGGCGAAATTCTGAATTCAGACCAGTATGACACCGAGGTTGCCACCATCCCCGGAAGCAGGGATCATGTTGAGTTCGCTGTAAAGCTCCCCGCGGGGGACGGCTCAGAGTTTATCTACCTGCCCATCGACTCGAAATTCCCGGGTGATACATATGCTTCATTGCAGGACGCTTACGCCGCCGGCGACCCCGAGGGCATACGCTCTGCGTACAAATCACTCGAAACGGTTATCCGCAAATGTGCAAAGGACATTCATGACAAATACATTCGCCCGCCCTACACCACAAGCTTCGGAATTATGTTCCTGCCGTTTGAGGGGCTGTATGCTGAGGTCGTAAATCACGGACTGGTTGAGATTTTACAGCGGGATTACTCGGTGAACATTGCGGGGCCTTCCACCATGGCGGCAATGCTGAACTCATTGCAGATGGGCTTTAAGACCTTGCAGATACAGAAGCGCTCCAACGAGGTATGGGAAATCCTAAGCGCCGTCAAGACGGAGTTTGACACCTTTGAAAAGGTATTCGCCTCGGCTCAGAACCGCATAAAACAGCTTGACGAGGATATGCAGAAGCTTATAGGAACACGCACCCGCGCCATCAAGCGGAAGCTGCGCGAGGTTGAAACCATCGACCTGAGCGACTCACGGAAGATTCTTGAATTGGAAGATATTGATGAGTCTTAAGAGCCGAATAAAAGATTAATGCTGCTTAATACATCTCTGCATTTCACAAAAATAACCCACTGTGCTAATTTCAAAAGCTGAAAAGAAGCATAGTGGGTTTTACAATAAATCTATAATCATAGTTAGTTAAGCTTACCTGCAACAAAGAAAAATCTTCTGAATTTAAATATAATTTCGCCGTTTGCCTGTGTGCTGTAAGCGGTTGCGGCACGTCTGGTTATTTCTTTCTCTAAGCTTTCAGCTTCTGAATGATTCAATGCATTAAGGTAAGGTCTTAGTCGCGTTCCCTTTACCCATTCAACCATAGCTTCAACTGAAGGCATATTGTGATAATATACAGTTTCCCATATATCAAAATTTCTTGTGCAAGATGAAAGGATATCAAAATAATCCTCAGAACGTAAGGTTTCATTTGTTTCAATATTCATTGAGGAAAAGCCCCAATGTGGTTCTGATATTACCTCATTCATTATTTTAAACAGGGTTTCTTGACCGTTCATTGGAATTTGTACTGCCAATACTCCGTTAACGTTCAATCTGCTGAACAACATAGGTATAAACTCCCTATGATTAGGTATCCATTGCAAGCAGGCGTTTGAAAAAATAATATCATACTTATCAAGCCTGTCCAACTCGGTTGTTACATCGCAAAGCTCGAAATTTATATCAGGATACAATTCTTTTGCCTTTTTAACCATATTCTCAGAATTATCCACACCTAAAATATTCGCTTGAGGAAATGCTTTCTTTAAGACAGATGTGCTGTTGCCCGGACCACACCCAATATCAAGTATTTTATTTGGATGCTCAAAAGGTATTCTTTTTACCAAATCAATTGCAGGCTGAGTTCTTTGCTCTTTAAATCTTAAATACTGTTCTGAATTCCATTCTGACACGGCAGAATCCTTCCTTTCGACTCTTTATTTTTCACATTATTACACATTATTATTAGAAAGTCAATATTTATTCAAAAGAGCTATCCACCCGCTCCTCGAAGTGCTCCATCACGCTCCAAAGGTTTTCGTCATCGTGCTCGATTTCCTTTGAGAACAGCCTTGCGTTTCTTTGGAACTCCCCCGGAAGCATCGCAGCAAGATAATACGCGCAGGCTATGAATTCGCATACCGCCGCAATATTTTCGTTGTTGACGGCTTTCAGGAAGAATCTGTATACAAGGTAGCCAAGATACGCCATCTTCCCGTCATTCTGCGCTGACGGATGCGCCGCGATTTCGCCGCCCGCGCCGCGCACTAAAAGCTCCCTCCACTCAGGATATAGGATATCTGTTGCTTCAAGGATGGCTTTGCAGGCAAATATGTATTCCTCCGCGGGGTCAGCGTTCTGCTCATCGCCAATATCTATTATAGTCTTGGCTATCGTGGCGAAGTCGGAAAAGTCAAGCTCGCCGGCATCGATAAGCCGCTGAAGGGCAAGACCGTAATTTGTAAGCCTTGCCGCGCTGATATCCGGCGGGTCGGGCGAAAATACCAAATCGAAGGCATATTTTCGTGCAGAATGCAAAAATGCAAGCAGCTCCTCCTGCGGGCGCTCGCCTTCAAGGGCGTAATCGTTCCTTTCAGCGGAAAGTATCAGCCGCTGAGCTTCGGGGCAGGATATGGATATCCCCGCCTCGGTAAAGCCATCGTACTCCTCGAAAAACCTTGGATACTGCGAACAGATCTCGCCGAGCCTGCCGCCGGTTACGGTGTACAGCCTGCAAAGACCGTCTGGCATAAGATATGGGCAGTCGCCGTTTGGCTTCAGCTTAAAAATCCTGTCGCCGTCCGAGCCGGAGGTTATATTTTCATCTATGTCTGAAACTCCCATAGACTTATATGCACGGTAGGTTTCATCATCTATTGGTATCTCCCACCCAGAGCGGCAGCAGCTGTCCTCACAGAGCGAGGCTATGCAGGAAAAGCGGCTGTAATAACCGGGGCAAAAGAATTCATCCTCCATTTTTATATCCATCCCTTCAATCTTGCCGGATTCTTAGCATAAATCAATAAAACGATTAAAAATAATCATTGAATTTGTTCTCAAATTAGTATATTATTTTAGTAGGCTAACAAAGACATTATGTCATTTGCTTGGAAGATTATATTGGGCAAAAAAGCGTCGTATTATTGCGGCGTTTTTTTGTTTTTAGCGTCAACGTGGGAAATCGCCGCAAAGCCAGCATTTTAAAGCTTCTGCGGCGATTTTTATGACATTCGCTTATAATATTAATCAGCGTTCCAGCCTAAGCAGGCATACGCCGTGAGGGTTGACCTTTGCGGTTACGGATTCGCCGACCTTAACGCTTGTTTTCTCCCAGATATCGTAAGCCTTTCCGGGAGCTATGCCGAGCTTTGTCAAATCAACGCTTATAGCCGTTTCTTCCTCGCCGGCATTGAACATAGCCAGATACCATGCATCGCCGGATACCGTTGGAGCGAACCACGCTATCTGCTCGCAGCCGTCAATATGCTTTCTCCACAGCTGGTGCGCGCAATAGCTGCTTTTCTCAATTTCAAGAAGCTCCGCGTTGGTAACAAGTGAAAGGGTAAAATCGTCAAATCCGGTAAGCTCTCCGCCTATCATAAGGGGCGAGCGGAGCATACACCAAAGGCTCATCATGGTTTTCTGCTCGTCTTGGGTGAAGTTGGTGCGGTTATCCTTTGAGTATACCTGATTTATAGGTCCTATGGGAAGCATGTCGGCGTCCGGCCAGTGACCCGCTCCGGCGTGATTGCACCACACCTCGGCGCGCTCGAACATATTATATAACAGCGGCCACTTATCCCAGAAATCGTCGGTAATCCTCCACATATTGGCGTATTGCTTGAAGAATTCCGCCTGAGAAGGCTTGGCGGGTCCCGGCGAAAGGCTTAAAACCATATCTCTGCCGCTGTTCTTAATAGCGTCGGCAATCAGCATTATTTCGCCCTCGTTATGGTCATTGCGGCAGATATCGTCAACCTTTACAAAGTCCACTCCCCACTCGGCGTAAAGCTCGAAAATGCTGTTATAGTAATCGCGCGCGCCGGGGCACCTTGTATTCGTACCGTACATATCGGGGTTCCATACGCATATATCGTTATACACAGCCACCTGACGCGCAGTGAACTCAGAGTCCTTGATTTTTGTGTTCCTTGCCGCTGCCTGCCTCGGTATTCCGCGCATAATATGTATGCCGAATTTAAGACCCAGCGAATGAACATACTCCGCCAGCGGGGCAAAGCCCTTGCCGCCTGCCGCCGACGGAAAGCGGTTCTCGGCGGGCATGAGTACTCGTCCATAACAAGCTCTGCAAACGGCTGATATTCATGAGTCATCACAGATGGCTGATACCACTCGATATCCACAACGATATACTCCCAGCCGTATTTTTTAAGATGCTTCGCCATATAATCGGCGTTCTGCTTTACCGTTTTTTCCTCGACAGCTGCGCCGTAGCAGTCCCAGCTGTTCCAGCCCATAGGGGGATAAAATGCAACCATAATTACCTCCTGAATAAATTCATGATTTTCGGAATGAATTTTAGTAAGTTTAATATCTTAAATTATACCAGATTTTTTTCTGATTACAAGCGCTTTTTTCAACTGATATGTATCTGTCATAAATTTTGTTAGCTTTAATCAAAACAAAGCCCGAAGCGATTAGTATTAAACCGCTTCGGGCTTTATGATATTTTATGCCTTTAATAGCCAACCTCTGCGCCGTTCTGCGTAAGCTTGTCTATTCTCCATTCGCCGTTTTCTTTTTTTAGGATGATTTCATAAGGCTCCTGCACAACTTCTGCTACTTCATAGGTTACTGTTGTTGTTGCCAGAATTTCGTCCTCGCTCAGCTTTTGTGCGGCTTGAACAGGTCTTTCAAACATATGGTGGATATTGTCAGCCTCGATTACATAAAGAACTCCGTCAACTTCCTTCATAAAGGCTTTTCCCTCGCCGAAATAGGCTTCTTTAAGCTCCTCACACTTGGCTGCGGTGAACACCTTATTGAACGCCGCCAGAATTTCATCAAGGGTATCATAATCCGCCTGCATACGAATGTAATTCATGCCGTCTATCTGAACAAGGTTGCCGTTTTCATCCACACCGTCAACAGCGTTTACCGGTTCGGTTTTGTTGAAGTTAAGAATGTCCACAACCGTGCTATAATCATCATACAGACTGTCGATAATCTCATTAGCTAGGGCGGTGACATCATCAACGGTAGCTGCATCTGCGTTTTCATCGATTGGCTCGTCCACCGGTTCGCCAGCCGGAGCGGGTTCCGGGATATCAGATTGAGATTCGGTAGCAATATTATCATCCACCGGAGCTGCTGAGGTGCAGCCGGTAAAGGCCCCTGTCAGCACAAGCGACATGGCAATAGCAACAATAACAAATACAATACGTTTTTTCATAAAATCACTCCGTATAATAGTAAATTAATACTCTTAATATATCACATTATTATGTACATTGCAAGTGCTTTTGTTTCAGTTAATGAATATTAATCAAAACTTAATCTTAGTTTTGTTGACATAATCGAAAAAATGTACTATACTTTAAATTGTTGCTTTATTAAAGATATATAATAAATAGACTGTTAATATAATAAACAGACTGTAATTATATAAACAGCTGAAAGGAAGAAAAGTGTGAAAAAAGAAGAGAAAGAGATAAAAGAAAAGAAAAGACGCGGCGACAGGAAGGACGCCTGGCTGGTAAGAGGGCTTGATTCCATGCACTACATAATGCCCTACAATCTGCCCAAGCGAACCGACAATGAAGCCGTTCTTACCGAGACTATAGACTTGACTAAGATTGAAGAATATCTGAAAAAGAAGAACGTTGAAGGAATAGATTTCAAGTATACGTTTTTCCACATAATAGCGGCGGCAATAGCAAAGGTCATTGTTTTAAGACCTAAAATGAACTACTTCTATTCTGGCAACAAGCTATGGGAAAAGAAAGAGGTCAGCTTGTCCTTCGTCGTAAAAAAGCAGTTTACCGATAATGGCGAGGAAGCTCTTGCAACAGTCGTCTGCCCGAGGGAGGGAGCAAGCCCGCTTGAAAGCGTTCACGAACAGGTCAAAAAGATTGTCACCCATGTGAGAACAGAAAACAAGAACAATGAAATCGGCGACATTATGGATATCTTCCTTAAAATGCCCCACTGGATGATAAATATTGTATTCAAGATACTTCGCAGGATGGAGTTCCACGGAATCTACCCCACCACCCTTATGCGCGGCGACCCTTATTATTCCAGCTGCTTTATATCCAACCTGGGAAGCATTAAGATGCACGCGCAGTACCATCACCTTGCGGAATGGGGAACCAACTCCTTCTTTGTAATTATAGGTGAGAAGAAGCTTACGCCGTTTTTCAA
>CALDFS010000185.1 GCA_937942105.1 uncultured Ruminococcus sp.
CCGTGCCGGACGATTTCGTTAAAACCGCAAATATCACAACCAATTACTGGACAACCCACTTTGTAACGGGACTGCGAGTTAAGTGATAACCGTATCAAGCGATACGATAATCACAACCGCAGATAAAGCGGGTGCCGTCAAATAAATTTTGTCTTTTCATATTTTTTCCTCCACCATAGATAATAGACAAAAAGCAGCAGGGCTTCTCTTAACCGAGAGGTCCTTTTGCTTTTTCCTCTGCGAAATTATCTTGACAACCCGCCGCCAATGTGCTATAATCACTAACATAAAACAGGGGAGCTTGTATTACAGGCTGAGAGGAAGCGGATTGACGCTTCGACCCATAACCTGATTCGGATAATGCCGACGTAGGGCGGGCTGCTGCAATATCAGCAGGCGACTAAAATCGAGATTTAAAGCTCCGAATCAGTGCGCGTATTTAAAACCGCGCTGAATCGGAGCTTTTTTTGCGAAACCGGGTGAGTTTTAAATCTAAAATAACGGAGACGAAAAACTATGCAGAATTCATCAGCAAATCATCGCAGAACAACGCTTATGCTAACCGAAAGCGCGGTAATGATTGCGCTGGCATTCATCCTAAGCTTTTTAAAGGTTGTGGATATGCCATACGGCGGGTCGGTGACGGCATTTTCAATGCTGCCGATAATCATAATCGCTTTCCGCTACGGCACCGGGTGGGGTCTTGCTACCGGGTTTGCGTTCAGCCTTTTGCAGATGCTTATGGGGCTTTCAAACCTTTCCTATGCCACAAGCGCCGCCGCGGCCGTTGCAATCATACTGCTTGATTACATTGTGGCGTTCACCGTTCTGGGCTTGGGCGGAGCGTTCCGCAGCGTGATAAAGGACCAAGGCACTGCAATGGCATTGGGAGCGCTTTTTGCCTGCGTTCTTAGGTACATCTGCCACGTTGTCAGCGGCTGCACCGTGTGGGCTGGCGTTTCGATTCCCACATCTGACGGTCTTATTTACTCGCTCGGCTACAACGCCACCTACATGATTCCGGAGACGCTTATGACAATAGTCGGAGCCTACTATGTAGGAAGCCTGTTCACGGTGACCGAGGATAAAATCATCCGCAGACCGGCCTCTGCCGCCCGCAATGTCTATAGCATTGTCGCCGCTCTGCCGGTGGTTCTGGCGGTGGTTGTTTCCGCCGCGTTCATCTTCGGCATGATGCAGAACCCCGACGATGGCTCGTTTGATATCACTGCAATATCCGGCTACGATGTTATCAGCTGGATGCCGGTAATCATAAGCATGATTCTGGGCGTGGTTATATCAATAGCAGTCGCCGCTTACGGCAAGGTCAAGAGAAGCGAAAAATAATCGCTGTCCGCAAATATCGGGAATACCCCGCAGAGTTCCGCTTTTCGGAGCTTTGCGGGGGCTTTTTATCAGAATAAATGCCGAATGGATATTGACGGATACTGAAATTTGTAGTATCATATAAACGTTTCACAAAACACGAAAGGCTGCTAAAAAATGTTTACGATTGCCCTCTCAAACGTTCTGCTCACCCTTTTTTACGCGATTCCCGGCTTTGCCCTGTGCAAATCGGGGAAGGCGACAGCCAGGCATCTGCCCACACTTTCAGCAGTGCTGGTTTACATCTGCTCGCCCTGCATGATAATAAGCGCGTTCTTATGGCTTGATTACAACCCCGAGGATTTTAAGCGGATGGGTGTTTTCTTCGTGATAACCCTTGTGCTTCAGGCGGCTTTTATGCTGATTCTGCGCACGATTTTCCACAAAAATTCTTCCGACAGCAAATACCGCATGCTCACAATCGGTTCGGTAATGGGAAACGTCGGATTTTTCGGGCTTCCTATCATCCGGGCGATGCTTCCGGGCAGCCCCGAGGCGGCTTGCTACTCTGCGGTGTATGTCCTTTCAATGAACATGCTTGTCTTTACCGCGGGCGTCTTCTGCCTTACAGGGGATAAGAAGTTTATGTCGGTGAAGAACGCCATCATCAACCCAAGCTCACTTGCGGCGGTGGTTGCTATCCCTCTGTATATATCAGGTGCAGGAAGATTCCTCTGCGAATCGGGTCTTGAAATAGCGGTGAATGCTGTTGACCTTGTGGGAAAGATGACGACTCCCTTGTGCATGATAATCTTAGGAATACGCCTTGCCGAGGTGGATTTCAAATCGCTTTTTATGCGACCGTTTGTCTACCTAACCTGCGCGTGTAAGCTGTTGATTTATCCTCTTTTCTGCTACGGCGCGGTCTTGCTTCTGCCGCTGGATTCGGCTTTCAAGGCAAGTATACTGATACTTTCATCAGTGCCCTGCGCGTCCATCATACTAAATCTTGCAGAGATGCACAAAAGCGAAACCGAGCTTGCCGCAAACAGTGTGCTGCTTTCCACGCTGATGTGCTTTATCACTATTCCATTGCTGGCACTTCTGATATAGCAACAAAATGGCCTTGCCCATAAAACCGATACTCATATAGAAGTAATGCCCGAAAGTAGATTTTTAACTGCTTTCGGGCAAGGCTTTTGTTACTTGTTTAGTTATGAAAATAGGAATTTATCTGCTTAACAAACCGGAATTCTGATGTAATCAATCATTTTCATAACCTTATTGGTGTCTTTCAGGCAAAAGGTGGATTATAAAAATGCTCGTATATATTATACTACAGTAATTCCTTAATTTGTTTTGCCAGTGTGGGTAACTCCTCAAATACAACTTCTGCTATGATGCTCCAGTTCGTGCCGTCATAATCATGTACCAATCTATGCCTTAGTCCGGATATCATAAGCCAAGGTATTTCGTTATGAGCAGATTTAAACTCATCAGACAGTTTATAAGCGTGTTCACCAATATTGTAAAGCGGGGTGGTGACAAGCCATTGCAATGAGTAATCATTAAGCATATCGGTTTTACTTACATTATGCTCTTTTATATATTTCAAGAGCTTTTCGGCATTGTCCAATATCTTTTGTAACCGTTGCTCATCGGAATATTTCATGCAACTTTTACCTTCTCTTTCATTATTGTTTTGTAAAATGAACTGTCGTGATTTACTTCACTTATCTCAAAAACATCTATTTTCTTTTTGATAATTATTCTCAGCTCCTCGGCAAAAGCAAAAATAGATGTCAGCTTAAAATCCTTTCCGCCAAAGACAAGAAAATCAATATCGCTGTCAAAGGTCGCTTCGTTTCTTGCATAAGAGCCAAAAACGTATACTTCACTAATGTGATATTTTTCAGCAAGCGGCTTAACTATACGCTGAATATCATTGAGTGTTAGCGTTTTATATGACATATAATCACCTTCTGATATAAATCTTGATTTATCTTAGTTAAATTATACATCAAAAAGCCTGTCATGTCAACAAAACGCTATAGTATTCTGGGCTTACAAGCAAAATACTATGGCAAAAATTACTATATAAGTAATTACTTTAGCGGCAAGACCTTTTTATACTTTTCGTGATTCCTGAAAGCTAAACCTCCTCAACACCCTCGCACTTAGCAATAGTATCAATCGAACCATCAGGGTTATACTTAAACTCCGCCGCGCAGACGCTTCTGTGGAACAGGCTTCCGCCTTCAAGCTGGGCTGTGTGGTAGAATAGATATGATTTTCCCTTGAAGTCGGCGATACCTGCGTGATTGGTGAAGGTTCCGCCCTCCTCGGTCATAAGCACTCCGCCGTAAATCCAAGGACCTGTTGGCGAGGTGGATGTGGAATAGGCAAGATGCTCGCTGTGCTTGCCCTCACCGAAGGCGGAGAACACCATATAGTAAAGCCCGTTGCGCTTGTAGAACCAAGGACCCTCGGCGTAGGTAGTGCCGGTCATGTGCCCGCCCTTGGCGAAGGATTCCTGCGTCATGGGAATCTTTTGCACCCCGACGCTCTCGTCATACGAAACCATGTCTTCGTTTAGAAGGACATACCTAAGCTCGGGGTTGCCGAAGTAGAGGTATGCTTGACCGTCGTCATCAATAAAAACGGTGGGGTCGATATCGTTCCAGTCGCCCTCGTCAACAAGCGGGTGACCGATATCAGTAAACGGTCCTGTGGGGCTTTCGGAAACTCCCACGGCTATTGCCATGCCGCCGTTTTTCTTGTGAACAGGGCAGTAGAGATAGAATTTTCCGCCGCGCTCAACGCACTGGGGCGCCCATGCTCTGTCCTCGGCCCAAGGGATGTCCTTTTTGAGGGAGAAGACCGCGCCATGATCAACCCAATCCACCATGTTTTTGGTGGAGAAGCATTGCCAGTCAAACATGGTGTAGAAGTCGTTTATCAGGGTGTTTTCGTCGTGAGAGGTGTAGAGATACAGGGTGTCGCCGTATACCATCGGGGCGGGATCGGCGGTGTAGACCGAGGTTATTATCGGGTTTGGACGGGTTCGCTTTGGAGTGTTCATAATGATAATGTTCCTTTCAATGTTGATGGTAAATTAGTATTATGATTATAGCAGAATGCGGCGGGAAATTCAAGGGGGTCGGCTGCCTATAGTTTCAGTTTGAATGCATATCCGCCAAGCTGCGGTATACAGATAAGTCCAACAGTATTGCTCTTGAAAATCCGCGTATCATGAGGTATAATGTACCTACAGAACAGTATTCAAAACACGTAATCATCAGGAGAGAGCTAATGAAATCCGACTATGTTTGCAAAATCCCAACCATTGAAGAAATGAACGCGAAGTGGGACTATGAAATTTCCCACAGCGGCGATGGCAGAGGCAACTGGGTCATCTGGAAAAAAGAGAACATCGCGCGGTTCAAGCGCGGGGAAATCATACCGTATTATGGGATTCTCTGCGGGGATATTATCTGCGAGGCTACTGCGATTATCGCACCGTCTGCGGTGCAGAACAGCGAGGGGCTTGTCGGTGACTCTACCGCCTATCTATCCGCTTTCAGAACGATTCCCGAATATCAGGGCAGAGGGTATTTCTCTGTACTGTTTTGGTATATGGTCAATGATTTGAAGGCAAGAGGATATACAAGGCTGACCTTGGGCGTGGAACTGGACGAGGTGACAAACCGGCAGATTTACGCCCATTTCGGCTTTACCGAATACATCAAGTCGGCAACCGAGACATATCCCGATGGAACGATTATTGATGTGGATTATTTTGGCAAGGATATATGAGCATAACAACAAAGAAACAGTAAATAAATCCTCTTGACAAGCATATAATAATATGGTACAATATATTGTACAATAAAGCGTACGAAAGGAGTATTATATATGCTTGCAGTAAATTATTCAACAATCAGAGAGAATCTAAAAACCTACTGCGACCGTGTTACCGATAACAACGAAACCGTTATAGTAACTCGCAAGGGCGAAAAAAACGTCGTAATTATCAGTCTCGACGAGTGGAACGCCCTGCAAAAGGCGGCTCGCAACGCCGAGTATCTCGGTAAATTGGACCGTGCTGTTGCCGATATAAAGGCGGGCAGAGTGGTAACTAAAACCATTGATGAATTAGAGGCTATGGAAAATGAATAACCTCACATTTGCCCCTGTCGCTTGGGATGAATATCTATATTGGCAGACTCAGGACAAAAAGACTCTGCGCCGCATCAATCAGCTTTTAAGGGATATTCAGCGCTCGAGCTTTGATGGCATCGGCAAGCCGGAGCCGCTTAAAAATCGGGACGGCTGCTGGAGCAGGCGGATCGATGAAAAGAACAGGCTTGTTTATTCTGTCGGCGGTGACAATGACATTATGATAGTTTCGCTGAGAGGTCACTATGAAGATTGAATATTCCCCGAAAGAATAGGTCTTGAAAAATTCCACGGCATGGTGTATAATATATAATGATATATTGTGTGGTGAGCGATACTGCGTTTAAAAATCCCGTAAAAAGAGAGTATCCCACAAAATCACAAAAAAGGAGAAAAACCATGCAAATTATAGAGAACAAGACCTTTGACGCCGAGCGCGCACTTTACGGCAGCAAGGGAGTGACGGCGATAAAATGCTCCTTTGATGGTCCTGCCGACGGCGAAAGCGCATTTAAGGAAAGCGCAGATATAACCGCGCAAAACTGCTATTTCAACCTGCGTTACCCATTCTGGCACGACCACGGCTTAGTAATATCCGATTCCGAAATGACTCCCAACTGCCGCGCCGCCCTTTGGTATTCCGCCGGCATTAAGATAACTAATACCAAAATGCACGGCATAAAGGCTCTGCGCGAATGTAAGGACATATCTATAAAGGACTGCGACATCATCTCGCCGGAGTTCGGATGGTCCAGCGCAAATATCACGATGGAGAATACCTCTGCCGTCAGCGAATATTTCATGATGCGCGCCGCTGATATCACCCTGAAAAATGTTCATTTCACCGGCAAGTACTCCTTCCAGTACATAAAAAACGCCGTATTTGAGAACTGCTTCTTTGACACTAAGGACGCTTTCTGGCACGGCGTGAACATGACTGTTAAAAACAGCGTGGTAAAGGGCGAATATCTGGCATGGTATTCCGACGGTCTGACGCTGGAAAACTGCAAAATAATAGGCACTCAGCCGTTCTGCTACTGCAAGAACCTCAGGCTCATCAACTGCGAGATGGTTGACTGCGACTTGGCGTTCGAGAAGTCGCAGGTCGAGGCGGAAATCACCACATCGGTTATAAGCATTAAGAATCCCAAATCGGGAAGGATAACCGTGCCCGCCGTCGGCGAGATTATCCGGGATGACCCTGATTCCAAGGGCGAGATTGTTGTATCGCAGGATGCAGCTGTTGTGCAGACAATATAGCGGATGGTTTGAATTAGATATGACGTAAATTGAAAGAGAGCGAAGCTTTTGGCAACGCTCTCTTTATTTATGTGGATTTTTCTGTTCCGTCTGCTCGGTCATATGTCACCAGTGAATTGAGATTAATCTGTCATTTTGTATACCATTCAATAGCTCTTTGTTCCAAGTCTTTTACAAATGCTTCCTTACCAAGGCAGTATCCGTCAATGTCGTAAGGGTATAATTCGGCAAGCTTTTGTTTTAATATTCCGTATTCTTTGGCAGCTGTAATAAAGCTGTCGCAAATCACCTTTACACATTCGGGGATATTTTCTTTTTCGACTGCTGTTATCATAGATTGTACTTCTAAAAGTCGGAACATAACTTCAATTTCTTTTTTATTCTTTCTATTTCATTTTTTATTTTTTCAGTCCATTCATCATCTTGCTTTCCAACAATAAAAACATTAAATCCATAAATTTTTCCATTTTGGGCAACTGTTATATCGTCATCTATATGCAAATCAATTCGATATTTACTTGGATATTTTGAAGGCATACCATCTGCTCTACCAGCCTGTACATCTTTAGCATGTTTTTCTCCGTTTATAATATTATCAATTTTAACTCCATAACAGCGAAATAAACCTCGGATATATCGCTCAGAACGGTATGATGTTGTATAAATCCATATCTTGATATTTTGTTCACGAATATATTTCATCAGTTCAACAGTACCTAATCTCAATTTTTCTTTATAAAATAAATTCATAGGAAATCTTAATATCGGTTCTGTCTTAAAATTTTTATCCGATACGAACAATGTATCATCCAAGTCAAAAGATATAATCATGTGTTTTCTCCAATAAATTTGAATTTAACATAATAAATTATCAATCTCAACTCACACCCATCACTCAATCCTATCGAATATAACCGTCTGCTCCTTCATGGATATCTTCCCCACCCGATACCCATATTCCGCAAGCTCGCTCTTGTATTTCAGAAAGGAGTGGTCTATCGGGACTCCGGCGATATCCTTTATTTCATCAAAGGTCAGCTTAAGGGATTGGCTGCCGCTGTGACTGATGTATTCCCATAGAGGGGTGTATTTGCTCATTGTGTCGCTCCTTTAATCTCGGACTATCTCATTCATCAGCCCGCACGCCTTGATGCAATCCTCAAGCTGCAATCCCTTAAGTGCGTTGACGAATATAAGATGTCTTTTTATTTCATCATCGGATGAATAATCGTCGCCGAAGCAGTCATCCAGTATGGCGTATTTTTTAATTTCGGGATGATCGCGAAGATACGCCCTTATCTCGTCCGTCCGCTTTTCATACTTGGCTTCGCAGGATGTAACATCTGCTATAGCAACGTTGTAGCGGGATAATGTCTCGGTGAGCATATTCCAGTTATCCCGGAGCATATTATTCGATCTCTCACAGTCCCTGCTTCCAAAGCGCCAATCGGATATTACTACGACCTGCGCATTGCATCTATGTACCAAATCCGCGAGCTGCTTAACAGCCTCGGGTATAAGCTCCTGATAATATGAATCAGGATTAAAGACGTTAAGAACGCCGTCTATATCCAAAAAGATAGTGAACGGATTTTGCACGATTTTCTCCTCCGCCATCGCAAGAATCTCACAGCACCACTTTTCGGTGGCGGCAACGTCTGTGCAGAGGTCTTTTATTATGCTTTCGCCCTCTTTAAGCGCCTGTTCGTATTGCTCCTTAGAAAGCTCTCCGCAGTTATATGCGGTGTCCAGCTCGTCTCTGTCTTCGATAACGACATCCCCGCTCGGCGTAAACGTGACGTCCAGATACTCATCCATAAACGCAAAAACTCCATCGTCGTCAATCAGCACACTGTCAATCACATCGACATACCACACTGATACGCGCCTGTCACGGGTGAACATAGCCGTGATGGAGCGCTTCTGACCGTCCGGTATCAAAGTCAGCCAGCACATTCCCTTTCCGCTAACCGGGGATTTACCCGCCTTCGGGAAGATATCCCAATAATAATACTCGCCGTCGGTCAGATAGTTTATTGCCGCCCATCCGGTAAATAATTTGTTTTCTATCCGCATTTGGTGGTAAGGAAAGTATTGAAAGCCCCACTTTTGCTCCCTTGTAAGACGCTTTTTAGTCATGCTTGTCATTGCGCGCCCTCCTGTTCATAAACATCAAATTAGTTGATATTAAAACCACATTTAACAATCAAACTATATCACAAATCCCCACCAAAGTCAAACAGGCCCCGCCGCAAAGCCATTTTCAGCCTTGCAGCGGGGTGAGGGGCGGGATAATCCCGAAAACTATTTCTTCAAATTTCCATTGGCAGGGTTCTCAATCACCCTGCCATCGCGCGTGAAGCGGGAGCCATGGCAGGGGCAGTCCCAGCTCAGCTCATCGGGGTTCCACTCCAACTGACAGCCCAGGTGGGGACAGCGGGGATTGACCACATAGCAGACTCCCTGGGGATTTTTGTAGACGCCGGCCTTTTCCCCGTCCACGGTGACGATGCCGCCGTGGTTCAGGGGCAGGTCGTCCAGGGTGGCCTGGGGGACGTGGAACATCTGCCGGGTCAGCCCCTTGCAGGACAGCGCCCCTTCCTGTGCCAGCGGCCCCAGGTCGGCGGCGGAGAAGCGGCGGGGGGAGAAGATGGCGCCGTTGGGGTTGGGGTGGCCGGTGATGAGGTCGGTCAGGATGCGGGCGGCGGTCATGGAACCGGTCATGCCCCACTTGCGGAAGCCGGTGGCCACATACCAGTTGGGCTTGGAGGGGGCGAAGGTGCCGATATAGGGCACGTTGTCCGGCGTGGTGCCGTCCTGTGCCGACCAGCGTGCCACCTCTACGCAGCCTGGCCACAGCTTGCCTGCTGCCGAGCGGAGGTGCTCGTACCGGCCGCCCTGGCTGTTCTCGCCGGTGAGATGCTTGCTGCCGCCCAGCAATAACAGGTTGTCTGCGTTGCGCAGAGACAGGCCGTCGGCGTCCAGGCTGACGTAGGTGCCGTCCAACTTTT
>CALDFS010000186.1 GCA_937942105.1 uncultured Ruminococcus sp.
AGTCGGGCGTTTCCGTCCATATATTGCAAACAAAAGTGTTTTATATGCATAAGCCCGCCCACATATCAAAGAAAAACCAAAGGCGGAGGAAAGGCAATGCATGACGGCAAACAATAGCACGACAACTACAAAGTTGATGCCATCACCTGCCTTCACCGAATTGAATTATTCTTTCTTTCATTTTGTTGCTCCTTTCATAAAAAATAGCTATTGAAAATCAAAGTCAAATGCAAAGTCGGGCGTTTCCGTCCATATATTGCAAACAAAAGTGTTTTATATGCATAAGCCTGCCCACATATCAAAGAAAAACCAAAGACGGAGGAAAGGCAATGCGTGACGGCAAGCAATAGCACGACAACTACAAAGTTGATGCCGTCACCTGTCTCCAATATTTACAAGTACCTTGCAAAGCTCGCCCTTATTGTTCGCCAGCGCCTTGAACGCCTCGTCCGCTCTTTCCATAGGGTAGATATCGCTGACCATCTTCAAAACATCCACCCTGCCAGAAGCTATCAAATCGATAACGTCCATAAAATCGGACTTAAGCGAATTGCGGGAGCCGTAAACGTTCAGCTCCTTTTTAAGCAGAACCGAGTGCAGGAAGGTTGTCTCCTTCTTGCCGTTTCCAATCAGGATTATCGTGCCGGCAAACGCCGCGCAGTCGATGCAGTTTAAGAACGTTACCGACTGTCCGCACGCTTCAATGCAGACGTCAAAGCCGTTGCCGGAAGTGATTCTATCGGTCTCTGCCCTGATATCGGTCTTTGCGGAGTTGATGACGCCCGCCGCACCGAAATCAAGCGCCTTTTGCAGTCTGCCGTCCAGAACGTCGGCAACATATACCTCTGCGCCCTTGTTTATTGCGGATATCAGTGCAAAAAGTCCTATAGGACCGGCGCCGACTACCAGAACCTTGTCCCCCGCCTTTACCTTTCCCCGGTTTACGGCGTGATAGCTTATCGTAAACGGCTCAACAAGCGCAAGCTGCTTGGCGCTCAGCCCCTTGCCGTCGTAAATCCGCTCTACAGGCATAGAGACGTATTCGCAGAAGCTGCCGTCCCGCTGGACGCCCATGGTTTTATTGTCGGTGCAGCAGTTGACAAATCCGCGCTTGCAGGAGTAGCACTCGCCGCAGTTGAAATATGGGTTGGCGGTTACAATATCCCCCGGCTTAAGTCCCCTGTCGTTTTCGGGGATGGTTACTATCTGCGCAGAAAATTCGTGCCCGGGGATTCTGGGGTAGGTCGTAAACGGCTGGTTGCCGGTGTAGCTGGCGACGTCAGCACCGCATATACCGCCGTACATTATCTTTAAAAGAGCCTCGCCCTCGTTTGCCTTGACCTCGGGAGTATCGGTTACGGCGATCTCAAACGGTTTATTGATCAATACTGTTTTCATGTTTTTATCTTCCTTTCGTTTTTGTGATATTTATATCAGATATCTATGTATTTTTTATTCCAGATCACTGCGGTCTTCATCGGTGCAGCCTTGGAGTATATCTTATTTTTATACGCTCCTATCGGGTCTGCGGCGAATTCATCTCTATCAATAAGCGAGACGATTTCGTTGTATCTCGATTTTGCCAAAAGCTCGATAGCTTTCTCCATATGGCACTGCCTGAAATTGATGGAACCGAATATCAGGTGATTCTCAAAGCCGAATGGCATGGTATCGTATTCCACCCTCGGACCGAGCGAGAAGCTGTTGTAAACGCCGTTGCACCCCAGAACCCTATGCTCAAAAGCGATTCTATGCTCAACATTCGAGCCGCTTACACCGATGAACATGGTGGCTCTGCCGCCAAGCTTCTTTATAATCGCATCAGCAAGCTCGGATTCAGTGTCGAAATTGCTTTGAAGATACTCCGCCCCAGTCTCACGCAGTGCAAATTTTACCTTTTCGGAATCGGGAGAGCTGCGCGCCACGAAGAGGATTTTTGCATTCGGATGGTGTCTCATGATAAGGTCGCCCATGAACATTCCGGTTGTGCCCAAGCCGAAGATGACGGTGCGGGTAAAGACCTCTTCCATGGCGATTCTGCGGGCTTCGGACTCGGAGCACTTCTCGCGAGCCATGACTACGCGGAAGTTGTGGGCGCTGCCCAGATCCTCCATTCGTTCGATCTGGAAAAGCATGCAGCCATACGGGTCGGGGAAGACCATTTTCTTGGCGAACTCCAAGTCGAGCTTGCCGTCATGAACGTATCCGTCCGGAATTTTCAGAAGCATATCGGGGTTGAAATACTGCTTGTCGGCAAACAGACCGTCCGCCTTGTCGCAGCCATATTCAAAGTAGGTTTCATCCTCGGTGTAGCGGGTGGGGTCAACACTGTCGCCGCCGCGGATAAGCACAATTGCAAAGCGGTTCTCTGAGGGCACCCAGACTATGCCCTCATGTCCGTTGATAAGCCTTGACTCGCCCTCGGGGAATTTTGGGGTCAGAAGACCCTTACTGCCCATGTTCATAAGCTCGTTGTCGGTGCCGCAGAAGCCGATAAGAACCGGCTCGCAGAGCACGCCGTCCTTTTCAGGCTCGCCGCGCAAACGCCTGCGCTTGCGGTTGGTGATTTCCACATCGCCGTAAACGAGGGGGTGAATGGGGTCGTTTTGGAAGTATGTGCCTTTTACTATCATATTGCGCCTCCTGTGGGTTATTTTATTCTATGTTTATTTTCGGAAGACAGTTGTCAGCCTGCGCTTGTAAAAGCTTGCTTCAACCGTGCTTATTACCTGATTAAATTGTATACCATTCTTCCCCGTCATTCAATACTACTGTCTGACATAATTATATAAATCATGTCGCCTTTTCGCAGATTTTTCGTTGACATATCCCTCGCGATAGATTATACTGATATTAACACTAACCAAAGGCGGACTGATATTATGAAATACCGCGACCTGAACATATCCTTCACCATTGAAAACACCCGATTCACCATTCTGAGCCTTGTCTCAGACAAGCTCATCCGCCCCATACCCATGCACGCTCACAGCAAAAACAGCTATGAGCTGCACTACATTTCCTCCGGCGAGGGGGTGCTCAACTCCGGCGGGGTACGCTATAGAATCCTTCCGGGAACTATCTTTATGACCGGTCCCGGGGTGGAGCACGAGCAGATATCCGACCCCGATAATCCGATGACCGAATACTGCGTCTACCTGAAAACCGAGCAGAAGGAAAGCCCGCAAAAGGAAAGCCTTACAGAGAAATTCACCTCAACCGCCTTCTGGATAAGCCAGGATGGCAGCGCTCTGCATTCCATCATAAAAAGCACCTTCGGCGAGCTTGAAGGCTCAATGCTCGGGCGCGAGCTGATGATTGAATCGCTGATGCGCCAGCTGATTCTAACCATGATCCGCCTTTACGAAAGCGGCAAGGCACCCGAAAGCCAGTCTTCTGAGCGCAGATCGCGCAATGATCTGAGCTACCTCATTATCGAGGAAGCGTTTTTGTATGACTACAAAAGCATCACCCTTGAAACGCTTGCCGGAAAGCTCGGCTTGGGCACCCGCCAGACAGAGCGGCTTCTGAAGGAGCACTATAACAAAACCTTCCAGCAGAAAAAGACTGAATCGCGGATGTTCGCCGCCTGCACCCTGCTGCGTGAAAGCTCAAAAAGCATCGGCGAGATTTCCGAGGAGCTTGGCTATTCCTCCTGCGAGCATTTTTCGTGGTCGTTCAAAAAGTACTGCGGGATGTCGCCAAGCGAGTATCGCAAGGGCTGCGGATAATACTGATATAAAAAAATATCACTGCCGGCGGGCAGTGATGCTTTTATGGGTTTAATGATTAACGTAAATCGCTATATACTCATTCAGAATATTGACAGCAGATGTTTT
This sequence comes from uncultured Ruminococcus sp., assembly GCA_937942105.1. GTDB lineage: Bacteria > Bacillota > Clostridia > Oscillospirales > Ruminococcaceae > Faeciplasma. The sequence continues at coordinate 3,840 of CALDFS010000186.1, forward strand.
CTTTTTTCAGACATTCCGACAGTCTGGCTTACATCATGGAAACAGCACGCTTTTTATCATTTTTTCTGATATAACATATCGAGCAAGCATAATAAAAGGCTGTAAAATATAGGTGGTGATGATTATGAAAAAACTGAAGGAGCTTCGCGAAAGCAAGCATTTAAGCCAGCAGCGGCTTGCCATCGACCTTAATGTGTCTCAGGCAACCGTAAGCAAATATGAGCTGGGTCAGGCTGAGCCAGATATTCCTACCATTATTAAGCTTGCCGGGTATTTTCACGTATCTGCGGACTATCTGCTCGGAATCAGTGATGACAAGCAAAGCATCGCGGGCAGTCACCTGTCCGATGCCGAAAGACAGCTTATTTTCGATTTTAAACGGCTTGATAAAATGCAAAAGGCAAAGCTTTTGGCATATATGCAGGGGCTTTTGCAGGAATGAGCGGCTAAACGTCAATGAAAAGCTTCGGACTTGACTGTATGAAAGAAACCCCGAAAGTCCGCGTTTTTGTACGGATTTTCGGGGTGGTTTTTTTATGGGTTATTCCCACTCTGGTATCAGATTTAGCTAAATCATAATAATACGTATTTTCAGTTCACTTTTTATGCAAGTAATCCATGTATTCCGCATGGATTATTTATTTTACGGGAGTCACCCCCAAATTCTGTGTAAACTCTTCACAAACCCTCCAAGATGATATATAATAAAAATATCATATTGGAGGGTTAAAATATGCCAAA
>CALDFS010000187.1 GCA_937942105.1 uncultured Ruminococcus sp.
CCCGCAGAAATCGAGTAAACAGGGGCTATCTGACCGTATTCATCCTGGCAGAAATATGACTTCATACCGTGGAAGATTCCTATTCTGCCGGTATTCATGGTTGCGGCGGTTTCAAAGGTATCTATTCCCCTGCCTGCCGCTTCACAGCCTATCAGGCGAACGCTTTTATCCTCAATGAAATAGTAGAAGCTTCCGATTGCATTCGAGCCGCCGCCCACGCAGGCGATAACGGCGTCGGGCAGTCTGCCCTCCTTTTCAAGCAGCTGCTCCTTGATTTCTTTTGAGATTACCGCCTGAAAATCGCGGACGATTGTTGGGAACGGGTGAGGTCCCATTACCGAGCCGAGGCAATAGTGAGTGTCGCTGATTCGCGATGTCCACTCGCGCATGGCTTCGGATACGGCGTCCTTCAGGGTGGCAGTGCCGGTCTTTACCGGTATGACCTCCGCGCCCAGAAGCCGCATACGGTAAACGTTCAGTGCCTGGCGCTTGGTGTCCTCCTCGCCCATGAATACAACGCACTCCATTCCCATAAGAGCGGCGGCGGTAGCAGTGGCAACGCCGTGCTGCCCCGCGCCTGTTTCGGCGATAAGCCGGGTCTTGCCCATCTTTTTGGCTAAAAGCGCCTGACCGAGAACGTTGTTTATCTTGTGCGCGCCGGTGTGGTTCAGGTCTTCGCGCTTTAAATATATCTTCGCTCCGCCCAAGTCCTTAGTCATCTTCTCTGCAAAGTAAAGGCGGGAAGGTCTGCCGGCGTATTCGTTTAAAAGCTCTGTAAGCTCACGGTTGAATTCGGGGTCGTTTTTATAGTGATTGTACGCTTCTTCAAGCTCGATAACAGCGTTCATCAGCGTTTCCGGGATATACTGCCCGCCGTGAACGCCGAAGCGCCCGTTTGGATTTGTCATAGCTAACATTCCTTTCTAACTTTTGCGACAAATGCCGCCATTTTTTCTTTATCCTTTAGTCCGTTCGTTTCAATGCCTGAGCTGACATCCACCGCATACGGGTGAAGCCTTCCGACAGCTTCACCGACGTTATCGCAGTCCAGCCCTCCGGCTAAGAAATACGGTCTTTTTATATTCTGTATCAAGTCCCAGTTAAACACCGTTCCCGTGCCCATGCCCGAGTCGAGAAGGATATAGTCGGCGGAGCTTTCCTCCGCGCGGAGGATATCATCCTCCGATTGTATGCGGAAGGCCTTGATTATCGGCTTATCAGTTAGATTCCGCAGAAGCCTTATATAATCCTCATCCTCGACGCCGTGAAGCTGGGCTATATCGATGGTGCCATTATTAAGTAGCTCTGCAACCGTCTGCGGCGATTCATCCACAAACACGCCCACCGCCTTGATTTCGGGGGACAGCAGGTTTTTCAGCTCCCTTGCCTTTTCGTAATCCACATACCGCTTGCTTTTTGGCAGGAAAACAAATCCGATATATTCCGGCTTCAGCCTGTTGGCGGCTTCTATATCGCATGGTCTTGAAAGCCCGCACAGCTTGATTTTCGTCATGATATCCCCCTCAGCTCGGCTAACTTGGCTTTCTTATCCTCTGTCCTCATAAGCGCTTCGCCCACAAGAACCGCGTCCGCGCCGATATCGCGCAGCTTTGCAACATCCTCGGCGCAGCTGACGCCGCTTTCCGAGACGAACAGAACTTCCGGCGGTATCATCTTCCGCAGTCTGCGGCTGTTTTCGGTATCAACCGAAAAGTCTTTAAGATTGCGGTTGTTTACTCCTATTATGCGAGCGCCTGCATTCACAGCCGTTCTGACCTCTTCCCTATCATGGGCTTCAACCAAGGCTGAAAGCCCCAGCTTATCGCAGACGGCGATATACTCCTTTATCTGCTTCCCATCAAGAATCGAGCAGATGAGCAGTACCGCCGAAGCACCCAGCAGCTTAGCCTCGTATATCATGTATTCGTCAACCGTGAAATCCTTTCGCAGGCAGGGGATGGAAACCTCTTCGGCGATTTCTTTAAGATACCTATCGCTGCCCAGAAACCATTTCGGCTCGGTCAGCACCGATATGCAGTCCGCGCCCGCCGCTTCATATTCCTTTGCGATTTTTAGATACGGAAAATCCGGGGCGATAAGCCCCTTTGAGGGGGAAGCCTTCTTGCACTCGCAGATAAAGGATATCCCCGGCTTTTTCAGCGCTCTTTCAAAGGCGAAATCCCCTTTCGGCAGGGACAATGCCCGCTCTTTTATTTCCTGCGGCTTTATAATGGCTTTTGCATGTCCGCACCTTTCGCGGGCGTATCCGGCGAGTTGGTCTAAGATAGTCATGCTCAATCCTCCGGGCGGTTGCTTACCTCAATAAGCTTTTTCAGGGTTTCAAGCGCCTTGCCGGAATCTATGATTTCCGCCGCAAGGGCAATGCCATCCTTCATGCTCTCCGCCTTGCCGCCGATATATAGCGATGCGCCCGCGTTCATCAGCACTGCGTTCCTTTTGTGCCCCTTTTCGCCCTTCAGGATGGCAAGGGTGATATCGGCGTTTTCTTTGGGAGAGCCGCCCTTTAAATCAGCCTTGGTGCAGCGCTCGAAGCCGAATTCTTCAGGGGTGATTACATAGGATTTGAACCAGCCGTCCCTGATTTCGCATACAGTTGTGGGCGCGCTCAGCGATATCTCATCAAGCTTATCCTGACCGTATACCACCATTCCCCGCTTTACTCCGAGGCTTATAAGCACCTGTGCCAGCGGCTCGACAAGGTATTCGTCATACACGCCTAAAAGCTGCATTGAGGGCGTTCCGGGGTTGGTCAGCGGGCCTAAGATATTGAATACGGTGCGGAAGCCAAGCTCCTTGCGGATGGCTCCTACATATTTCATCGAGGTGTGGTATTTCTGTGCAAAGAAGAAGCACATTCCCACCTCGTCCAAAAGCTCCTTGCATCTTTCGGGGCTTTGATTGATGTTTACTCCAAGGGCTTCAAGGCAGTCTGCCGTTCCGCACTGCGAGGATGCCGCGCGGTTGCCGTGCTTTGCGACCCTCATTCCGCCAGCCGCCGCAACAAGGGCAGAGGTGGTGGAGATGTTGAAGCTGTGGGCGTTGTCGCCGCCGGTGCCGACTATCTCAAAAAGCTTATCCCCCGCTTCAACCTTGGTAGCGTGCGCTCTCATTGCGGCAGCACAGCCGGCTATCTCGTCGGTAGTTTCGGCTCTTGCGCTCTTGGTGGAAAGTGCCGCTAAGAATGCGGCGTTCTGGGTGGCGGTAGTCTCGCCGCTCATGATCTCGTTCATGACGGTATATGCCTCGTCATAGCTTAAATCCTGCTTGTTTACGATTTTTACAATAGCTTCTTTAATCATTTCTCATATCTCCTTCAAAAAATTATTAAGCATCTGTCTGCCGTCCGGCGTCATTATTGATTCCGGGTGGAACTGCACCCCGAAGATTGGATATTCCTTATGCTGCACCGCCATGACCTCGCCGTCGTCGGTAAGGGCGGTTATTTTAAGACATTCCGGTATAGTGTCCTTATCCGCCGCAAGGGAGTGATACCTCGCGACCGGTGCGGTTTCCGGGCATCCCGCAAAAAGCGGACAGTCTGAATCGAATTTTACCATCGACTGCTTGCCGTGCATAAGCCTTTTGGCATATGTTACAGTCGCGCCGAACGCCGCGCATATAGCCTGATGTCCTAAGCATACGCCTAAAATCGGTATATCCTTGCCGAGCGTCTTAACAGTCTCGATTATAACGCCTGCATCCTCAGGTCTTCCCGGTCCGGGAGAAAGGATTATGCGGTCGGGGTTAAGCCCTTTTATTTCCTCAACCGTCATTTCATCGTTGCGGATCACCCTTATATCCGGGTCAATCTCCCCAATGAGCTGATAAAGGTTATAGGAAAAGCTGTCGTAATTGTCTATCAAAAGAATCATTTTTTCACACACCCCTTCAAGCCTCGGTATTCTGCGCAAGCTCTAAAGCTTTGAGCGAGGATTTTGCCTTGTTCAGGCATTCCTCGAATTCCTTTTCCGGCACCGAATCCGCAACGATTCCAGCGCCGCTCCGCACAAACACCCTGCCGTTTTTCTTATAGGCTATGCGGATGGCTATGCAGGTATCCATATTTCCGGTAAAGTCGATATATCCTATTGCTCCGCCGTAGATTCCGCGCTTGTTGTTTTCAAGCTCGCCTATCAATTGACAGGCTCTTAGCTTGGGAGCGCCGGAAAGCGTTCCTGCGGGCAAGACCGCTTCGATCGCGTCGAGTGCGTCCTTATCCTGCGCGATTTCGCCGCGCACCGTTGAACCTATGTGCATAACGTGCGAGTATCGCTCGATGGAATGCAGCTTTTCAACCTTGACTGTGCCGAAGCTGCTGATTTTGCCAAGGTCGTTTCTTCCCAAATCAACTAACATATTGTGCTCGGCAAGCTCCTTTTCGTCTGCAAGAAGCTCGGCTTCAAGGGCTTTATCCTCCTCGGCAGTTCTGCCCCTTGGTCTTGTTCCCGCCAGCGGGAAGGTGTGCAGAACGCCGTTTTCAAGCTTAACAAGCGTTTCCGGGGAAGCACCCGCGACCTCTACATCCGTTCCCGAAAAGTAGAACATATAGGGCGATGGATTTATTGTTCGCAGAACGCGGTAGGTGTTGAGAAGGCTTCCTTCAAACGGCGCGCTCAGGCGGTTTGAAAGAACTATCTGAAAAATATCCCCCTCGCGGATGTAGTGCTTTGCTTTTTCTACCATTGCGCAGAACTGCTCCTTATTGAACAGCGGCTTGACTTCGCCAGTGAGCTTTCCGCCCGGTTCCTTTTTCTTTTCGCCGTTTTTGATCAGATCTGCAAGCTGGTTAAGCTCCATGACAGCCTTGTTGTAGCCGACCTCGACGTCGCTAAGCGGCATATTTACTATAAGAATAATTTTCTGTTTGAGATTGTCGAACGCTATAACCTTATCAAACAGCATCAAATCAACATCCTTGAAGTCCTCGGTGTCCTCAACACTGCATTTCACCGTCGGCTCGCTGTAGCCAAGATAATCATATGAGAAATATCCCACAAGCCCGCCTGTGAACGGCGGAAGATAGTCAAACCGCGGGCTTTTGTAATCGGCTAAAAGCTGGCGAAGATAGCCGGATGGGTTATCCGTTTTCACCCTGAAATTGCCCGCCTTCATTTCGCCGTCAATGCAGGTGATTTCCATTTTCGGGTCGAAGCCCAAAAAGGTATATCTTCCCCATGTTTCGTTTGCCTGTGCTGATTCGAGCATATAGCAATGGGTGGATACGTTTTTAAGTATCCTCATCGTTTCGATTGGCGTTGTAAAGTCGGATAAAAGCTCGCAGCTCAGCGGCAGAACATCATATTTTCCGGCTGACGCGATTTTTTTGACATCATTAAGGCTCGGTAAAACCTCCATAAGTGTGTACCTCCAAATAAAAAACTCCTCCGGCTTTCTGCCAAAGGAATAAAAGCACAAACAAAAACGCCCCTGACAGAAAAACCTCTTCTGTCAAGGACGAATAAAATCACATTGCTCTGCAACGCAACGCCATCCGCGGTGCCACCTTGATTCATGGTCAACGCCATGCACTCAGCAGGATACCAACATATCCCCGGCAGATAACGCCTGCCTTCAACGTCGCCGAATACTTTGTGAAGCAGCTGTTCACATTTGACTGCGCCCTCAGCGGTCCATTTGACAACCTGTTTCTTGCCTGACTTTCACCATCGCAGGCTCTCTGCAAAGGCATGATTGCCGTTATCTCCGCTTCAACGGTTTGATGTAATGAATTATAGCACAAATCGTTTCGTTTGTCAAGAGGTATTTTCAAATCATTGCAAATTTTTATCGCAGAATCAGAGCGTGTTCACATATTTTATCTGCCGGTATGCTCTGACCTTCTTACTTCGGCAATGCACTGCTTTCAGGTCAGAATATCATCAAGCATACTGTCAATAATCCTTGAAATCGCTTCTTCCGAGCTTTTTTCAACGCTGTGCAGGTATTCGGCGGTTTGCGTATACGATACGATATAGCTTCGGGTCGGCGTCTCACTTCCCTCGATTTTCATAAGCTCGCAGCCCATGCCGCGCACAAGCTCTCTGATTTCGCTGCCGAAGTACTCCACCATAGCTTCAAGAGTGGGCATTACCGCATTGAAGGGCGGTATATCGTTTATTGTCTGATTCTGATACCCGGCGAAAAAATCAGTCAGCACCTTTTCGTAAACGTTGAACTCGGTAAAGCTCTTTCGGGCAGCTAAGATATCAAGAGTTATCTCCCATGTGTGCGGGTGAACCTGACCCTGTATGCCATTTATGATTATGCTGTGGCTTGCATTGAGATAGAATTTGAATCTGTATTCGCTGAATATCCTGCTGTCCATATTCCCAGCTCACTTTCTTTTTTCGCATGCTTCAATCTGTCATAGCCGGGCGCCCTGCATTTTGTGCTTTAAAGCCGAGACATTATAGCGGATTTAATCCTTTAAGAATGTGCATACGCAAACTTTCCAATCTTCATTCGGATAATTTGCGACTTTGTAAACACGCAGAAATACAGCAGTGTGTAAAATACGCAGAAAACAAGCCGACCGATTATGGTATGTGATACAAAGTACGCGCCCGAACCGAAGAAATGTATTATAAGGCATATGCAGATAATCCTCAGCGAGTTTACAAGAATGATATACATTGAGCCGAGAACACCTAATGCGATACGTTCATTGACAGTGTAAACCTTAAAGAACGCAAGAAGTGAAACGAACGCTATTATTTCTATGATACCGGAACACTCAAGGTCAATCTGCAAGGTTATTGCTCCGGCGGCAGATTCAATAAAGATAATGCCATATTTAAAGTATACCGAGAAGGCGTTAGTAAGGCTGCCAACTAACCCTGAAACAGATGCAACCGCTTTTGCAAGCGGCTGTGCTAATAAAGGTCTTGCCAGAGCCATCAGAAAAATAAACAGACCGAAGCTTCCGGCGATGAATCGCCAAAAGTGCAGCCCCGCGCGCTTAAATACGCTAAGAAGATATATCCACAGCACTATAAGAACTGTGCAAATAATGTACTTGGTCATCTATTCTGTCCCCCACAGCTTTTTCTTTTTGAACAGATACGCGCCGGAAACGGCTGCAAAACAAAGGAAAATGCCAAATACAGCTCCGGCGGAGGTGCCGGCTGCTGTGACCCATTGACTGCCAAGCATACGGAACCGGTGCTTATTGCTTTAACATCTGAAGCGGCTTTTGACTTAAACAGGCTTGATAAGAAAACCATCCGTGCTGAGAACGTGTATGAGCGGAACAGCGTAATTTTGGAAAACGCTAAGCTTTGTAATATAAATTGCCCCGCCTTATTTTGTGCTTTTTCAAACCTTATCAGACAAAATAAGACATCAGTTAATGATTATATTATCACAATGAAAATATCAAGTCAATATAGTGCAAAAATTTTCAGCTTTTTAAAAAGCGTCATTTGATAGAAAATCAAACATCAAGCGTAGGATAACGCCTTACAGCCGCAGCTACATTACAACAGATATGCAGCGTCTGAAGTCAAGCCAAAAATCAGGCACAAAATAGCTATACGATGGGTTTTGAAGCGATTTTGCACCCGATATTCGTTATCGTTTCAGACGGAAATCA
>CALDFS010000188.1 GCA_937942105.1 uncultured Ruminococcus sp.
GAAAGGTTGAAGGTTACCATGCACTGATACTGGTTCCAGATATTTACCATACGGTTGAGCTTGTCATCCGGCGAGCTTACGGTGTACTTTGAAAGAAGCGTGTTCCAATAGTTCTTCAGCTCGCTAAGAGCGGAGCCCACCTTTTCGGAGCTGTCAAAGCGGGACATTATTTCGTAGGCTCTTGTTTTATTGATAGTTCCGTCGGGGTTGAATTTCTCCTCAAACGGATTTTCAACATAGCCTAAGATGAATACAAGCTCCTTTTCCTCGCCTGCTTCAAGCGAGATATCCAGGCAGTGCGAAGCTATGGGCGACCATCCGTCGGCAACCGAGTTGCGGGGGGAGTTTTCGAAAACGGCGTCGGGCTTATCAAAACCGTTGTAAAGCCCTATAAAGCTTTCACGGTCAGTATCGTACCCGAAAATGGGGGAGTTTACGGTGAAGAACGCGAAGTGATCCCGCCGCTCGCGGTATTCGGTTTTGTGGTAGATGGCAGAGCCTTCGATTTCGACCTCACCGGTGTTGAAGTTGCGCTGGAAGTTTGTGGAATCATCGTTAGCGTCCCAAAGGCACCACTCAATAAGGGAGTACAAGCGGAAGTCCTTCTTTTTGGGGGATGTGTTTGTAAGCTTCATTCTGTGGATTTCGCAGTTAACTCCTATCGGAACAAAGAAGGTGGTTTCGCACCTTATTCCGCCCCTTTCGCCGGATATTACGGTATAGCCCATGCCATGGCGGCAGGAGTAATCATCAAGATTCGCCTTTACCGGCGACCACGAGGGGCACCAAACATCTTCACCGTCGTTTATATAATAATATCTTCCGCCCATGTCGACAGGGACGTTGTTGTAGCGGTAGCGGGTTATCCGCCTAAGGCGCGCATCGCGGTAGAAGGCATATCCGCCGGCAGTGTTGGAGATAAGCGAGAAGTAGTTTTCGCATCCCAGATAGTTTATCCATGGGTAGGGGGTCTTGGGGTCGGTGATGATGTATTCAAGGTTTTTATCGTCGAAATATCCGAATTTCATATGCTATAGGTTCCTTTCTGATATAATTCAGTAAAATGACACTTTCAAATTTTTTCATGATTTCATGGCAGAAAATGTTTACACAATGAATTATACATTATTACAGCGGTTTTGTCTACAATTTTTTAAGGAATTTCGGATTTGCTGAATAAAATATTTTATTATGAACAAACTATTCGTAGATTATTTTGATGACCGCCCAAAACGGTGCTTAAAATAATTGGCCGAGCATATCGGTATATTCTTTAAGGAGTGATAGTTATTAAGATACTCGATAGAATAGCCTTGTTTCTGCTTATCGTAGGCGGAATCAACTGGGGACTTGTCGGCATCTTCAAGTTTGACCTTGTTGCATACCTATTCGGCGGCTCTGCGGCGATAATTTCAAGAATCATCTACATTATTGTCGCGGCATGCGCGGTATGGTGCGTTTCCCTTTATTTCAGGAACACACGGCTTATTGAAGAATAAAAAAGTGAAAGACTCGGCATTGCGGTGCTGAGTCTTTTGCTTTTGGTTCGATGTGTGGCTTATCATGTGTTGGTTTCCGACCTGCAATTGCAAGCGGGATTATGAGATATTTATAATATTATCCGTCTAATGAATTGTGATATATAGCCAATTAAACGCGTACGGCGGCAATAAAATTGTACGAATATAACAAAGCTATGTGCCGCCACTTGACAAATCATTCTACATGGTGTAGTATATAATCATACTACACAGTGTAGAATGATTTTTTCTATCAGGAGGACATAAAAATGGCTGATTTACAGATGGGCGCGGTGGAATCCCGCTTTGCCGATATTATATGGTCGGAGGAGCCGATATCATCGGCGGAGCTTTCAAAAAAGAGCGGCGAGCTTCTGGGCTGGAAAAAGACGACCGCCTTCACCGTTCTGCGCCGCCTGTGCGACAAGGGCATCTTCAAAAACGACAAGGGAACGGTTACAAGCCTTATATCGCGGGAGGAATTTTATTCTGCACAATCCCGTAAGTTCGTGGAGGATACCTTTGAAGGCTCTCTGCCAAAGTTCTTAGCGGCGTTTACATCCCGAAAAAAGCTGAGCGAGGATGAGATTGCCGAGCTAAGACGAATGGTACAAGAATACGGCGAAAAGTGATTTTGCTTGAAAGGAATTGCAGTTATGGAAGATTTGTTTCTTAAAATATTCAATATGAGCATAACCGCAAGCTGGATAGCTTTGGCGGTAATGCTTCTGCGGCTTCCGCTCAAAAAGGCGCCAAAATGGATAATGGGGGTGCTGTGGGCGTTTGTTGCTTTGCGGCTAATCCTGCCGATAAGCCTTGAAAGCGTTTTAAGCCTGATTCCCAGCGCTCAGACCCTACCTGCCGACTTCACCTACAGCCCCGCGCCCGCCATCAACAGCGGAATACCGGCGGTAAATTCTGCCGTCAACCCGGTTATATCAGAGTCGCTGGCGCCTGCGCCGGGGGCAAGCGCAAATCCCACGCAGATACTAAGCTTTATCGCATCGGTGATATGGTTAATCGGCGCTGCGGGGATGCTTTTGTATATGCTTATAAGCTATATCGCGCTTAAGATTAAGGTTCGGGAGAGTGTGAGCCTTGAAAAGGATGTCAGAATCTGCGACCGCATACCGTCTCCCTTTATTCTGGGAGTGATATTCCCGCGAATCTATCTGCCCTCTAACCTCGGCGAGGAGAATATGCGCTATGTCATGGAGCACGAGCGCACGCACATCAGGCGGGGCGACCACCTTTGGAAGCCGCTGGGATTTGTGCTGCTGTCGGTATACTGGTTCAACCCGATACTCTGGGCGGCGTATGTGCTTATGTGCAAAGATATTGAGCTTGCCTGCGATGAAAAGGTGATACGCAATCTTGGCGAGGATTCCAAAAAGGCATACTCCGAAGCGCTTATAAACTGCTCCGCACCCCGGCGGCTTGTTTCGGCATGCCCGCTGGCGTTCGGCGAGGTCGGGGTTAAAGAGAGGATAAAGCGGGTGCTTAACTACAGGAAGCCCGCGTTCTGGATAATTATTTTGGCGATAGTCAGCTGCACCGTGGTGGCGGTATGCTTTTTGACTAATCCCAAAAGGCAGGTGACTATAGCATCCCTTTATGCGCAAGCGGATCAGCCGGACGGTGAATCCGATGGGCTTCCGAAAACATCTCAGATATTCGACAAAGTTTTGGATGTCTGGATTACGGATTCCGCCGAAAGCGCATTATATGGCGATCAGGATGCTTACCATATAGACAGCGCAATGCTTGAGGATTACATTAGTGATGTCAAGAGCATAAAGCTCGGCGCGGATTTGAAAGATGCAGACCCTTACACCGTCGGTTCGGAACCGGATTACTATATAGTGGTAAATTCGCAGTTTAACGATCAGTTTACACATGAGATGGCGCTCTGCTTCAGCAAGGATTTCACCGAATTCTGGCCCGAGACCGTAACCGGCAAGCCGGGCAGGGTTTATTCCGTTCAGGAACCGGAAAAGGTAAAAAGGCTGTTTTCATGGGTGATGCTTTCGATAAAAACAGCGTATGATGACGACGGCAAGGTCATCACCGACGGAATGCTCTTCCCCGATGATTTAAACCATTATGTAGAGTCGCCGGTATGGACAGACGCTAAACTGTTCAACGCCCTGAAGAGCTGTAAGTTCGATAAATCCACAGAGATAAGGAACTTCAAGGGCTTCGGCAAGCTCAAACAGCAGATGAAGATCACCAATCTCTGCGGGGATGATATATTAATAGGAAACGACGGCTCTGGGGCGATTCTTACCTACAACGGCAGGGCTTTCAAAATAGATTATCCTGACTTTGATGCCATGCTTAAGGAAACCTGCTCATTTAAATACCCACCCACAGCCTGTGTGATTTCGGGTCCGCCCGAAGACACAGCTCCCCAGCAAACAACCATCTTCGGCAGATACTATGCCGCAAAGAACACTATTGCACAGAGCCTTGTTCTCTCCTCAATCCAAAGACCGGAATTCGCGCCGGTGTTTGAGCTTTACAATTCAAGATACGACAGCAAGGCGCAGAACGTAATTCCTGTCGAGGGGCTTATGCTGATATCACGCGATACCGGCGAGCGCAGGGATTTAGGTGACGCTGAGGAAATAAGTCTCACGAAAGAAAACTTCGACGAGCTGTTTTCAAACTCTATGCAGTGTGAGGATGGCATATCTGCCGAGTATTTTTGGGTATACACCCATAAGACCTACAGCTTCAGCACAGATACCGAGTTTCACTATATTATATGGACGCGCAAGAGCGAGATTTACTATCTGAACGGTTCAATATCCCGCGAGGGCAAAAAAACTCTGTTGAGCGGCTATCGCCTGACCGATGTTACGCCCGGTCCAAATTCTCTGGGCGGATATATAGACCACGCCTTCTTTGATGTAGATGGCGACGGCGAGCAGGAGACATGCATACTCTCCTACGGTCCGACATCGGGACTGTATACTATCATGTTCACCGTCCGTCAGGGGGATAATTACGAGTACAACACTATATTCTGCCCGCAGTTCACATACTTGCGCGACCCCACCGACTTTGAGGGCGGGTATAATCTCTACTCAAACTACCGCTTCGGAATCGGGGAAAAGGGATATGTCATAACCGCCACCGGGGATGAGGTTGTTAACCCGAAGCCGTTGGTGCTTGAAATCTCTATCAGAGATGGGCAGATTGTGCTCACTGCCGAGGACGGCACCGAAATGCAGGTCTGGGGGAACGGCTTTAGCTCCGATGAGACTGATGGACTGAATCCCGCGCCGATTGTGGACATTCAGGGAACTGCGCCCGAGGATGACGAGCCAATAGCCGATGATTCCGCCGTCGAGCTGCAAAGGTTTATGGCTAAGGTGCCTATAGGCGAGGTCGATACTTCCACCAATGTTACCGACATCTCGGACTGGTTTGATACAAGCGCGGGAAAAATGCAGTCTGTTCGGTTCAGTATGCCCGAATATTGGCAGCAGGGTGCGGACGGCACAAGCGCAAGTCAGAACGGCGAACAGATGATGAAGATAGTCGCGGTTTACAAGACCGAGGAACAGCCGCTGGTGGATGAGCTTGTCGCCAAGCTGACGGAGTCCTCCGGGGAAAATAAGCTTACGATAGTTGACAACAGCGGGGACAATAAAAGAAGCTTCCGCTATATGCTGGAGCTGTCTGAAAAGGACGTCGGAAGCAGTGTCCCATCCCAAAGGCAGTACTACTTTGTTGAGCGCAAGGGCTATTGCTTCTGCCTGCGGTTTGACGTGAACAGGTATTCAAATACCGAGCTTAACGAAAGTCTTTTGCCGTATTTTTACGATAACATAGGCGGGGCGCTCGAGCCGACCGAGTTCGAGCATGTATATATCAGGCAGTATTCAAGGCTTAACGCCGCCCGCAATGACTTCGAGAACGTCAGCGAAGACGACAGGGTGTTCATAACCCTGAATGTTCCGGCGGACTGGAATTGGAACAGGGGAACGGCTGATATGGAAGGAATCGAGATGTTCAGTGTGGGCAGGATTTACCCCGCCGCCGAGGATGAGGGCTTTGATATCCTGAAAAATGACTCGCGGGACATATCCGAGCCGGAATTGGGGGCTAAATACAGCTATAAGCTGCGCAGAACCCTTGACGGCGGGGAAGCTCTTATATACCTTTTAAAAAGGGACGGTCTTTGCGCCGAGCTTATCTTTAATGTGAATGAGAATTTCGATGAGGATAAGTGCGAAAGGCTGGTTGAAACCTTTGAGATGAATAATCATGCTGATGAGGGATGAATAAAAGACCCCGCCGCAAAATCTGCATTACTGCGATTATGCGGCGGGATTTTGTTCGCCTTCCTGCTATTTTTCCCCAATAACCGCTTGACAAATCCGCGAAATATTATATAATATAAGTTAACGCCCGAATAACGCGGCGAAATCACAAAAGAAAGGAAGATAAATTATGGACAAAAAGCCATACCTGATAACAACGGCTATTGCCTACGCTTCAAAGAAGCCACATGTCGGCAATACCTATGATGTAGTCTGTGCCGACGCGATTGCGAGGCTGAGGCGAATGCAGGGCTATGATGTATTCTTCCTTACCGGAACCGATGAGCACGGTCAGAAGATCGAGGAGCTTGCCGCCGCTTCGGGAATCACTCCCAAGCAGCATGTTGACAATGTTGCCGGCGAGATAAAGAGCACCTGCGATATGCTGAACGTTTCCTATTCAAGATTTATAAGAACCACCGATGAAGACCATGAAAGGTGCGTTCAGAAGATATTTAAAAGGCTTTATGACCAGGGCGATATCTATAAGGGCGAATATGAGGGATGGTATTGCGTTCCCTGTGAAAGCTTCTTCACCGAAACCCAGCTTGTTGACGGCAAATGCCCCGACTGCGGCAGGGAAGTAAAGAAGGCCAAGGAAGAAGCCTACTTTTTAAGACTTTCAAAGTATCAGAAACAGCTTGAAGAGCTATTTGAAAGCAACCCCGATTTCATCCAGCCGGAATCCCGCAAGAAGGAAATGCTGAATAACTTCATCAAGCCGGGATTGCAGGATCTGTGCATAACCCGCTCATCCTTCAAATGGGGAATACCGGTCGACTTTGACCCTAAACACGTTGTTTATGTATGGATAGACGCCCTTTCCAACTACATCTCGGGCTTAGGCTATGATGTTGATAACCCCAGCGAGCAGTACAAGTATTACTGGCAGAACTGCACACATGTTATCGGAAAGGATATTCTGCGATTCCATTCGATTTACTGGATAGTAGAGCTGATGGCGCTGGGTCTTCCCCTGCCCAAGCAGATTTTCGCCCATCCGTGGCTTCTTTTCGGCAAGGATAAGATGTCTAAATCCGTGGGCAACACCATCTATGCCGACGAGCTGGTTGAAAAGTTCGGCGTGGACGCTACAAGATATTATATGCTTTCTGAGATGCCGTTTACCAACGACGGTTCAATCACCTACGAAGCTATTATCGATAGATATAACGCCGACCTTGCAAACACCATCGGCAACCTTGTAAACCGCACCGTTGCAATGGTGAATAAGTACTTTGAAGGTTACGTTGACGCTCCGCATGACAAGACCGAGCTTGACTATGATTTGGAAGCCAAGGCGGTCGAGGCGGCGCGTAGCATGGCAAAGCACTTTGATGAGTTCAAGCTTGCGGACGGATGCGCGGATGTCCTCAACTTAGCGCGGCGCGCAAACAAGTATATTGACGAAACCGAGCCGTGGGCGCTCGCCAAGACCGAGGAAGGAAAATCCCGCCTTGTTACGCTGCTTTATGAGCTTATCGAGGCGATACGCTTTATAGGAATCCTGCTGGCACCCATCATGCCCGAGACATCCAAGAAGATTCTTGCCCAGATCAACACCGATCTTGATGGCTTTGACACCCTTTGCGCTTTCGGCGGATATGCCGCAGGCTCGAAGGTGGGCAATGCCGAGCCGCTGTTTGCAAGAATCGACTCAAAGAAGCTCTTGGATGAGCTTAACGCCGAGATGGAAGCAGTCAAGGCTGCTTTAAAGGCGGAGATCCCCTTCCTGTACCGCGTCCATGAACGGCCCCA
>CALDFS010000189.1 GCA_937942105.1 uncultured Ruminococcus sp.
CTACGTCGATTCGCACAAAAAGGAGCTGGGAATCCTAAAAGCACTCGGCTACAGCAATTTGCGGATATCCTTGGGCTTTGCGGGCTTCGGGCTGAGCGTGTTTATAGGCACGTTGGCGGGGTTCTTGACTTCGCGGCTTATCATGCCGATTTACTACGAGATGCAGAACGACAAGGGCTATTTTCCGGATATCCCGGTGCGGCTTCATATGTCCGTCTTTTGGGGACTAGTAATTCTCCCCTCGGCGGTGTTTGCAGTGATATCCATAGCGTATGCAGCAATCAGTCTTAAAAAGCCGGCGCTGTGGCTTTTGCGCGGGAATATCTCGGAAAAGCCGGTTAAAAATGTGCGCCGCACGCGGAACCACCCTGAACGCAGCTTTTTGAGCGAGCTTCGGGCAGTCACACTCAACCGAAAAAAGCTTCTGACCTTTTTTGTAATATTCGCGGCGTTCTGCTTTTCCTCAATGACCCAGATGTCCTTCTCGATGAAAGACCTTGCCAGCCCGATGATGGCGGCGTTCATGATATTTATAGGGCTTCTGCTGGCAGTAACGGCGTTCATCCTATCCATAACCGCAGTGATAAAGGGAAATTCCAAATCCATAGCCATGATGACCGCTATGGGGTATTCCGAAAAGGAATGCAGATGGGCGGTTTTAGACGGCTACCGTACGCTCGGGTATATCGGCTTCGCGGTGGGAACGATATATCAATACCTGCTGCTGCGGGTGATGGTTGACGTTGTTTTTAAGGATGTCGCCGACGTTCCCGCATATGAATTCGATTTCCCGATGATGCTGGTTTCCCTCGCTGCATATATCGTCATATATGAGGCGGCGATTTATGGCTTCTCGAAGCGGTTAAAGCGGATATCCGTAAAGGAAATCATGTCGGAATAGCACGGAAATCCGCCCTGAGAGCGATTAAACTCTCGGGGCGGATTTCAATGCTATTATCTTATCTCAGCTCAAAATACGCACAGTTATCGGTTTCGCTCGAGCCGCCTATCCACAGCTTGAATTTACCCGGCTCGGCGGTAAAGTTCATGTCTATATCGTAGAATCTTAACATGTCCTCATCAATTTCAAAGCTTATCCTTGCGCTCTCGCCCGATTTTACCGTCAGCTTCTTAACTCCCTTCAGCTGCTTTACCGGGCGGCTGACGCTTCCCGAAAGATCCCTTATGTAAAGCTGAACAGGCTCTGCGCCGTCCATATCGCCTGAATTTGTGACGGTAACCGAAGCGGTTATGCTCTTGCCGCGTTCAAGAACATATTCCGAAAGCTCGACCGGGGAATACTCAAATTTAGTGTATGAAAGCCCGTGACCGAAGGGGTAAAGCGGCTTGTTGGGAACGTCCATATAGTTGGAAACGAACGGGTAATACCTGTCGTCATTCGGCTTGGGGCGACCTGTGGGAAGCTCGCAGTAGCACATTGGCAGCTGACCGGGAGTATATGGGAAGCTCATCGGCACTCTTGCCGAGGGGTTCACCCTTCCGAAGATTATATCAGCTACAGCATATGCCCCGCAGGTTCCGGGAAGCCACGCTTCAAGCACTGCGGCACAGCCCCTGTCAAGCTCGGGCACACAAAGCGGTCTGCCGCCAAACAGCAGGGCAACGGTGTTCTTGTTCACCTTGGAAACCGCCTCAAACAGCTTCTTGTGCGCCGCGCAGAGCGAGGTATCCGCAATGCTCTTGCCCTCGCCGGTTCTTGACTGATCCTCGCCTATGCAGAGAATTACAGCGTCCGCAGTCGCTGATGCTCTAACCATCTCATCAGTAACATCATCAGATGCAAAGAAGGTTATATCGGCATCGGGGTAAAGCTCTTCAATCGCTTTTCTCAGAGTAACTGTATGCTCCGGCTGGGCAAATATCGCCCACGAGCCTGCTATAGCGCGGCTTTCGGCAAGCGCGCCCACAATCACTATCTTTTTGGAGGCGTCAAGCGGAAGAATACCGTTGTTTTTAAGAAGAATTGTTGTCTCCTCGGCGGCTTTTCGGCTCAGCTTTAGGAATTCTTCGCAGTAGATATACTTCTTTTCCGCTTCCAACGAGCCATCCTTATATGGATTTTCAAAAAGCCCGAGCTTGTTTTTAAGCTTCAGAACCCGCAGGCAGGCTTCATCAATCTGAGCCTCACTGACCCTGCCCGCTTCCACCTCGGATTTAAGATGGCTGAGGTAAGCATCTGACATCATATCTATATCCACGCCGGCGTTCATTGCCTTCTGCGCGGCGTCCGCCTTGTCGCTTGAAGCGCCGTGAGCCAAGGTCTCGCCGATGGCGTTGT
>CALDFS010000190.1 GCA_937942105.1 uncultured Ruminococcus sp.
TAATCGCGGCGATAGCGTCGGCAGTGGTGTCCCCGGGGACTACTATCATATCAAGCCCCACCGAGCAGACAGCGGTCATGGCTTCAAGCTTTTCAATCGTAAGCGAGCCTGATTTTGCGGCGTCTATCATACCCGCATCCTCCGAAACCGGAATAAACGCGCCCGAAAGCCCGCCGACAGATGAGCACGCCATAACTCCGCCTTTCTTAACGGCGTCGTTCAAAAGTGCCAAGGTCGCAGTAGTTCCGGGTGCTCCGCACTGCTCCAAGCCGATTTCTTCTAAAATGTGGGCAACACTGTCGCCAACCTGAGGTGTAGGCGCAAGCGAAAGGTCAACTATTCCGAAAGGCACGCCCAGCCGCTCCGAGGCGGTAACTCCGACCAGCTGACCTACCCTTGTTATCTTGTAAGCGGTTGTTTTTATGATGTTTGCAACCTCGTTGATGTCTGCGCCGGGGTTCTTAGCCAAAGCTGCGCGAACAACTCCGGGACCGGAAACGCCGACGTTTATAATGCAGTCAGGCTCGCCCACACCGTGGTATGCTCCCGCCATAAAGGGGTTATCGTCAACCGAGTTGCAGAAGACTACCAATTTTGCCGCGCCGAAGCAGGCGCTGTCAACAGTAGCCTCCGCAGTCTCGCGGACTATTCTTCCCATAAGCTTGCAGGCGTCAAGGTTTATTCCCGCCTTTGTCGAACCGACGTTTACCGATGAGCAAACCCTTGATGTGCGCTTCAGCGCCTCGGGAATCGATTCAATAAGCTCCCTGTCTCCGGCGGAAAAGCCCTTCTGAACCAGCGCCGAATATCCGCCGATAAGGTTTACTCCAACCGCCTCGGCAGCCTTATCCATAGTAATCGCAAACTTCACCGGGCTTTGATGGCACGCCGCAGATATCATTGCAATAGGCGTTACCGATATGCGCTTGTTGATTATCGGAATACCGTATTCCTTTTCGATATCCTCGCCGGTCTTTACGAGATTCTTCGCATAATCGGTGATCTTTTTGTATATGTTCTCACAGGTCGCTTCGGCCGAGCCTGCGGCACAGTCGAGAAGCGAAATACCCATGGTGATGGTTCGCACGTCAAGATGTTCTTCACGAATCATATTGACGGTTTCAAGTACGTCTTTAATATTTATCATAGTGAACCGTCCTATCCGTGCTTTTATATGCGGTGCATCGAGTTGAAAATATCCTCGTGCATGGCTTGAATGATAAGTCCGTTCTGCT
>CALDFS010000191.1 GCA_937942105.1 uncultured Ruminococcus sp.
GCTAGCCGTAAACTGGCTCTACAAGCGGTTTTAGGTTTGGTTGCGGGGGAAGGACGTTGAACAGCGTTAGCCGGTCGGACACGGCTAAACGCGAAGCTGCTCGGTTCAGGTTTATCGCTTAATTCCGCTATTATACGCCCTTTCCGGCTCAACTTCCGCTCTCTCCCCCACCCCGCATCTTCGGTTGTTTCGCAGACTCCCCTCACAGCAAAATAAAAAAGCCGCGCCCTATGGCACGACTTTTTTATTTGGTTGCGGGGGAAGGACTTGAACCAACGACCTCCGGGTTATGAGGGATATATTTCCATATTTTGTCTTCTATACGCCCCATTTTATGTGCAATTAGAGCAATAATAAAATCGTATATTATTTAATAATTGTGCATAATGCCTATACTTTTGCAATGCCCGAGTATAGCTCTGCACGTTTTTTGCACATTTGTTAGAAAAACCGTTAGAAAAACGAGGGGCTTTTAACCATTGAAAATGCTGGCTTGAACCGGTGTCGTTTGTACAAATGAACACTTATTTTCATTCAAATAAGCGTTCGCTCGCCTTTTTCACTTAAAACTTACGGGTATTTTACCTCAACTTTTAAGTATAGTAAAGCATATTGTTGGCGGAATATCAAGAGATACTTGGAATTTATGGGTGAATTTTTGACTTCTTGTTTCTTGACAAGTTCATACTTAGGCTTGTGCAATTCTCTGCATATAAACTCATAAAATATATGCAGTAATTATTGACTTACTGCATATATTAGGGTATAATAATATGCAGAAGGCAGGTGTATATATATTATGAGAAGATTCGAATACTCTTTTTTGAACAACGGTTTGCTTCCGGCGGGACTTGTAAACCTCACTGCAAGCATAGCATCCTTAAAGACAATGGCAGGAGTCAGAAAGAATGATTACGCAAACGTATTTACCGAGCTTGAAGCTATCGCCAAGATACAGTCTATCAAAAGCTCAAACGCTATCGAGGGTATTGTTACCACAGATGACCGAATAGCTGCTATCGCCAGCGGCAGCAGTGCACCACTAAACCACAACGAGGCTGAAATTGCAGGCTATAGGGACGCTCTAAACGAAATCCATCTGGGCTATGAGCATATAGACTTCCGGGAAAGAGACATACTCAGGCTGCATGAAATCATGATGTCCTTTACGGGATATGAGTACGGCGGGCAGTACAAGACCGACGACAACGTTATTCTTGAAGAGGATTCCAAGGGAGGACGCAGGGTGCGCTTTCGTCCCACTCCTGCCAGCGAAACTCCTCAGGCTATGGAACAGCTTGAGCTTGCATATATGGAAGCAAGGAACGATTCTAACATAAATCAGCTTCTTTTAATACCCTGTGTGATTCTGGACTTTCTCTGCATACATCCGTTCAGAGACGGCAACGGCAGGATGTCACGCTTACTGTCACTGCTTTTGCTTTACAAAAACGGCTATGACGCAGGAAAGTATGTATCCTTTGAGGAGCAGATAAACAGCTACAAGGGAATGTATTACGAAGCTCTGAAGCAGTCCTCGCAGGATTGGGAAAAGGGTGAAAACAGCTATTTCCCGTTTATCGAGAATTTCCTGTCTATGCTGTATCTTTGCTACAAGGAGCTTGACAAGCGGTTTGCGGTTATCAACGGTAAAAGGATTACCAAGAAAGCAAGGGTTGAAGCGACCGTTCTCAACAGTCTCACTCCAATATCCAAGAAGGATATATGCAGGATACTTCCTGATGTCAGCCCGACCACTGTCGAAGCCGTGCTGGGAGCAATGGTGAAAAACGGAGCGATTAAAAAGATAGGAAGCTCGCAATCTATACGATATATCAGAAACTGATACAATAAAATGCCTCCTACTTCCAAGTCGCCGCAACGGTCAGAGATGAAGCCACGTTAAAGCGTGAGCTTGCACCCCTGCAAAGCATCAATAATCACTATCCCAAGCTGATACTCACCCTTGACGAGGACCCGGAGGCAGACTATGAGGGAATCCGCAGAGTTAATGCGTTGGATTGGCTGATGGGTAGGGTTGATTAGCAACTACTGATTTCAGCCTAAAGTAATTGCAAAAGTAGGATTTTTAATCTGAGCTACCATTTTCGATAACACAGATTTAACCGTGTTTATTGAGTTTATGCTCAGAGCAATTTTGCTCAAGACAATCAAGTCATCAATCATTAAAGTGCTGAATATGAGCGATGAAATGATGGATGAAAATGTATTGCCTGCGGGACATCCGATGCAGTCGGTAGAAAGTGTTATCATGCTTGCGAAAGGAGGAAACAACTAATATGTCCGACAAAAATATCGACATGGCTATAAAGCTCGCCACTTTAGTATCACAACAGGGCGGGACAGCTTACTATGTCGGCGGATATGTACGGGATAAGATTCTACACATGGATAACAAGGACATTGATATTGAGGTTCATGGAATCTATCCACATCAGTTGGAATCGATTCTGGATTCCTTGGGCGAACGGATATCTATTGGCGAAAGCTTTGGAATATATAATTTGAAGGGTTATTCTATAGACATTGCCATGCCTCGTAAAGAAGATAACAGAGGGGACGGTCATAAGGATTTTGACATCTGTGTTGACCCTTTTATAGGGACGTATAAAGCCGCATTAAGACGTGACTTCACATTTAATGCACTTCTGGAAGACATACTGACCGGAGAAATTATTGATCACTTCGGCGGTGTCGAAGACCTTCAAAACGGCATTATTTGCCACATCAACAACTCCACATTCGCAGAAGATCCGCTCAGGGTTTTGCGTGCAGCGCAATTTGCTGCACGATTTAATTATACTGTTGCCGAGGAAACGATTGAACTGTGCCGTCAGATGGATCTATCCTCCCTTTCAAAAGAAAGAGTTATCTGCGAGCTGGAAAAGGCGCTGCTGAAATCTGATAAGCCTTCAGTCTTCTTCGAGGCTCTGCGTCAAATGAACCAGCTGTCAGTATGGTTTCCGGAACTGGAACAAACAATCGGCATAGAGCAAAACCCCAAGCACCATGCGGAAGGCGATGTTTGGACGCATACTATGATGGTCTGCGATGTGGCTGTCAGATATTGCGATAGAGTGAAGAATCCGCTTGGCTTTATGATCTCAACGATTACACATGATTTCGGGAAAGTACTTTGCACAGAAATCATTAACGGAGAGCTGCATGCTTATAATCACGAAACGATAGGACTGCCGCTTGTCAAATCATTTATGACGAGGTTGACAGCAGAAAAAGCGCTTATCGAATATGTGATGAATCTGTCCGAATACCATATGAAGCCGAATATAATGGCGGAAGACAATTCATCAATTAAAGCAACAAACAAGCTGTTTGATCAATCCGTTGATCCCGAGGCTTTAGTATATCTTGATGTTTCCGACGGGCTTGGCAGGATTACGTCTCATGAAAATATATCGCATGACGATTTCCTTATGAAACGGCTTGCGGTCTTTAAAGAATATATGAGTCGGCCATACGTTATGGGGCGGGATCTGATAGCGGCGGGCGTGTCGCCATCAGAGCGATTCTCTGATTACCTTGAATATGCCCACAAGCTGCGTCTTGCCGGAGTGGAGAAAGACAGCGCTTTGCGGCAAACACTGGCGTTGGCAAGAAAGAAGGGAGATTATGAAAGAGCTGATTAAGAGTAAACTTAAGGAGATTGAGGAAAATGAGTATAAGAAACCCCCGCAGGCTTTCCGTAGAATTGCCCGCGAGTCACCCCCAAATTCTGTGTAAACTCTTCACAAACCCTCCAAGATGATATAT
>CALDFS010000192.1 GCA_937942105.1 uncultured Ruminococcus sp.
CGATTTCTGCATACTCTCCACGCATGACCCCATGACCGAGAAGATAACGCCGTTTTTGCAGGAGACCGGCTGGGAGGTCTATGCCACATCCGATGAGGGGTTTGTGGTGATATATGTAAGCCCGGGGTATCGCGGCGGGAATTAGATATCATGATATGCAAAAGACTTGGCATGCTTGAATGTCAAGTCTTTTTTACTTTGGCAGACCATTCAAGCCCCATTTGACCCGTTCTCAAAAACGCGGTTATTGACGGCGCACAAGGCTTCTGGTAGAATTAAGTCAACGGAAACGATCGTATCCTAAAAAACAGAAAGGAGCATTTTATATGCCATTAAAAATTCATATCGCGGAAAATATTTCCCGATATCGCAAGCAAAAGGGGCTAACGCAGGAGGATCTGGCACAGCGCCTTGGCGTTTCGGCTCAGGCTGTTTCCAACTGGGAGCGCGGCGGATATCCCGACATAACCCTTCTTCCGGCGCTGGCGGCTCACCTTGGGCTGACGATAGACGCGCTTATGGGCAACTGCCCCGAGCAGCAAACCGGCGAGCTTGGCGAGATAGAACGCAAATCCCGCGAGCTTTACGAGTCCGACCCCGCCGCGCTTATCGAATATATTAAGCCTTACTATTACAAATACCCGCACGAGCTGTGGATAGCAGACCTTCTCTGCGATGCGATTATACGTGAAAAGACGCATTTGCAGGAGAATTACCCTATTGTAAAGGAGGCAAGCAAGCGCATCTTAGAGGAGACGAAATATAGGTGGGATCGCGAAAGAGCCATATGGTTCATGTGCATGGCAAGCCCGGATGACGAGCTTGAGGAGTGGCAGGATCTCTGCCCTGACTTCTACAGCAGCACTGCCTCGGAGATTTTGGAGCAGCGGTTTATGTATCACGGTCGCAACGAGGAGCTTCTTTTGCGCCACTACATCAACAACTTCAAAGCGTTTTGCCATCTTTGCCTGCGAGAGGATATCACAAATCCCTTTGCGCTGCTATCCTTCGCCCCGGAAAAGGCGGTGGGCGAGGGAAAATTCATCATCAAAGCAATCAAATCTGTCACCGAAATTGACGGCGAGCCTGCACCGGCGTGGTACGGTGCGCTGGGCGAATTCAGCGTAAGGACGGCGTGGCAGCTTTTCGCGCTTGGCGAGATTGAGGAAGGATATAAATATCTCGAAGACGCGTTTTATTGGTATGAGAAGTGGACGGATATCCCCGAGGGCACGCTTATGGACGTCGGCGACAGTTACGCTTTTGGCGGCATAAAAATCAAAAAATGCACCAACTATGACTGCTGGCACTTCACCTTGCCCGATGGCAGCACTGAATGGCACCCATACGGATTGTTGTTCACGGCGGAGAAGTATGACCTTTATCAGGTTATGACCGTTGAAAAGGGCGGAGGCTGGTATACCGGCTGCGAGGGCTTTGACCGCGTTCGCGGGGAGGAAAGGTTTAAGCAGCTTCTGGGACGTGCGGAGAGAATCAGGGATAAATAAGGATTTCGGAATGATGTTATAAAAAATCGGGCGCAAGACC
>CALDFS010000193.1 GCA_937942105.1 uncultured Ruminococcus sp.
GCCTTGACCCTGTAAAGGAGTTTGACTTTATAGGCTTTACAATGCAGTATGAGCTTAGTTATACTAACGTTCTGAATATGCTCGACCTTGCCGGTCTTGAAGTTAAGGCGGCTGACAGAGCAGAATCCGACCCTATAGTTGTAGCCGGCGGACCATGCGTTTGCAATCCAGAGCCGCTTGCGCCGTTTTTCGATTTATTTATACTTGGCGAGGGCGAGGAAGTCAACCTTGAACTGATGGATTTGTATAACGAGATGAAGCATCAAGGCAGAACAAAATCCGAATTTCTGCGCGCCGCCTGCCATATCGAGGGCATATATGTACCGGCATTTTATAATGTTGAGTACAACCCAGACGGTACGGTGAATAGCATAATATCAGACGGCGACGCTCCTATGCCCATAAGAAAAAGAATCATAAAGGACTTTGACAAGGTGTATTATCCCGATTATTTTGTGGTTCCTTTTACCGATATCGTTCACGACAGGGCGGTTGTAGAGGTGCTTCGCGGATGTATCCGCGGGTGCAGATTCTGTCAAGCAGGATACATTTACAGACCGTTCAGAGAGAAGAGTGTTGACACCATAGCAAAGGAGACCAAAGCCCTCTGCGAGCAGACCGGATATGAGGAGGTTTCGCTGTCGTCACTCTCAACGAGCGACCATCCCGAGATAGAAAAGCTTCTTTCTAAGCTGGTTGACTATACAGAATCCGAAAAGGTAAGCCTGTCGCTGCCGTCTTTGAGAGTGGATAATTTCAGCGAGGAAATCTTGGAAAAAATCAATCGAGTCAGAAAAACCGGTCTTACCTTTGCCGCTGAGGCAGGAACTCAGCGCCTGCGCGATGTTATCAATAAAAACATCACCGAGGAGGAGATACTTTCCACCTGCAAAATAGCCTTTATCAGCGGATATCAGACGGTCAAGCTCTATTTTATGATGGGTCTGCCGACCGAGACTGATGAGGATATTCAGGGCATTGTAGCCCTTGTTAGAAAGATTTCCGATTTGTTTTATGAGGTCAACAGGGGAGTGAAGGGCAAGTTTTTAAGCATTTCCGTTTCCTGCGCTACCTTTGTTCCCAAGCCGTTCACGCCGTTTGAATTTGAACCGCAGATAACCCGTGAGGAGGTAAAGCGCAGGCAGGACATTCTTACATCGAGCTTTAAATCCAAGCATATCCGCCTTTCCTATCACGATTACAACGTAAGCATACTTGAAGCTGCCCTTGCGCGCGGTGACAGGCGAGTAGGAGAGGTTATATATAAGGCGTGGAAAAAGGGCTGTATCTTTGACAGCTGGGAGGAGCATTTCAAGTTTGACAGCTGGCTTGAAGCCTTTGCCGAGTGCGGTCTTGACCCGGAATTCTACGCCTGCCGCACCCGCAGCTTTGAAGAGGTAAATCCGTGGTCGCACCTTGATTATTACATATCCAAGCGCTTTTTGATTGCTGAAAACAAAAAAGCACATATGGCAATAACCACTCCAAACTGCCGTGAAAAATGCTCCGGCTGCGGAGTTAAAAAGGATTGTGGAGGAATATACTGTGGTAAAGGATTATTATGACGTTCGCGCGGTCTTCAAAAAGACCGGAAGGGCGATATATATATCCCATCTTGACTTGATGAGGGTTATGCAGCGCACATTCAAGCGTGCCAAACTGCCGGTATGGTTCACAAAGGGATATAATCCGCATATATATCTTATGTTCGCTCTGCCGCTTTCGCTTGGAGTATCAAGCGAATGTGAGCTGATGGATTTCGGAATAGATATTTCAGCCGGCGTGCCTGATTATGAGGATATAAAAAACCGACTGAATCAGGTTCTGCCAACGGGACTTGAAATCGTAAAGCTTTACGAGCCTAAAACCAAGCACACTGAAATAGGCGCCTGTGAATACGAGGTCAACATATATTCCTCAAAAAGTCCGCAGGAAATACTGAAGCTTTATGATGAGTTCTTCGCTCAGGACGGCATATATATCGAAAAGCGCTGCAAGGTAAATATGCGAAAAACCATTGTCACTATAGATATCAAGCCGGATATAATGCTTTTAGACAAGCATGCTGAATCCGACTGCGCCAGCTTCTCATTCAGACTTCCGGCTGGGATAAGCCATTCGCTCAACATAGTCTCACTGACGAACGCTTTTGAAAGCTTTTGCGGATTTGAATTCGACAAAATATGTATAAAACGCACAAGAATACTTTCGCTGACCGGTGAGAATTTTACATAATGTACTATTGAAACCTACCTGAATTTGTGATATAATATTTAAGCATTTGAGTTCCGTTATGTTCTCCGGGCATAATGGGGGTTAGTGCCTGTTCGTAAGAATTAGCATTAAAGCGGATAGTCCTCTGGCTTTGCTAAGCGGAAGTACCGGCTGTATCATTGGGTGCAGTAAAGCATCTTATCGATAAGATGGTATAATATCCGATAGAAGCGTATGAATGTCTGAAAGAAATAGGAGGAGTTTTAAAGTGGACGCTTTAAAAATCATTGCAAACTCAAGTTTGAAAAAGGAAGTTCCCGAATTCGCTGTCGGTGACACTGTCAGAGTGCACGTAAGAATTCAGGAAGGCGACAAGTCAAGAATCCAGGTCTTCGAGGGTACTGTTATTGCCAAGAAGCACGGCGGCGTAAGCGAAACCTTCACTGTCCGCAGAATTGCGCACGGCTGTGCTGTTGAAAGAGTATTCCCTCTCCACTCTCCCGTTGTTGAGAAGGTTGAGGTTGTAAGACTTGCCAAGGTTAGACGCGCTAAGCTCTACTACCTCAGATCAAGAGTTGGTAAGGCCGCTAAGACTAAGGACGCCATCAAGTAAATTGGGTTTAATTGAAAAGAGAAGCTGTTTTTTCGGCTTCTCTTTTTTCTTTTCAAAACCTATTGCATTTCAAGAAAAAATTTGGTACAATATATTGAATTGTATATGTTAGACTAAAATATAAGGAGCATGATATAAGCATGGGCGAAGAAAAAACCGTTAAAACGATAAAATCGATTT
>CALDFS010000194.1 GCA_937942105.1 uncultured Ruminococcus sp.
AAAAATAGAGCTTCGCCCCACACCGCGCGGCTACGGCGGCTTCTACTTCTGGCCGATAGTATGGGCGCTGGTGCCGCTGGCGGCGTTCTGGGCAGTCGAGGCGTTTTTACCGTCCTGGCATTCTGTTGCGGTTACAGCGGTTGTCATTGCGGAGATACCTGCCATATGGCTTGCGGTGGTTAAAACGCTTTCGCTTTTCATAACCGGCATCGGCATGACGGATGATTATATAACCATGAGCTATGCAAAGCTCTATAGCTTCCATACAGTAGTCGCGCCGAAGGATAGGATAACCAAGGTGGTGATTCGCCAGAGCATCCCCCAGCATATGTCCGGGACCTGTACGGCAGTGATATATACAGCATCTGACTCAAAGGTGAAGCACTATGTGTATGGCTTAAAGCTGGATAAAGCGCTGAACTTCTTCGATAAAAACGGATTTGACCTTTATTTTTCGGAAAATCCGGAGTGATGAATAACCCCGGCATCCATTGGTAATTTCCCGAAGAAAAATGATCATAAAGCCCGCCGCACCCATCAGGAGAACCCTCCCGACAGGTGCGGCGAAATCAATTTATGGAAAGTAATATATTACTGCTGACTGATCTCCAACAGCTTCTGCTTCATCTCGTTTTCAATGCGTGAAAGCTCGGCTTCTGCGGCAACTCTCTTTTCCTTGCCGTCCTTCTGAATCTTCATTACCTCATCAAGGGTGGTTATAAGGGTCTGATTGGTTGCCTTCAGAGCTTCTATATCGACTATGCCGCGCTCGCTCTCCTTTACAGTTTCAACAGTGGCGAGCTTCAAAGCCTCGGCGTTCTTTTTAAGCATCTCATTGGTAACATCGCTTACAGCTCTCTGAGCGGCGGCGGCTTCGGTGGAATGGCTGAGTCCTATTGCTATAACCATCTGGCTCTTCCAAAGAGGGATTGTGTTGACTAAGGTAGACTGTATCTTATCGCTCATAACAACGTTGTTGTTCTGAATCATGCGAATCTGCGGAGCCATCTGAAGTGATACCATTCTTGTAAGCTCCAAATCATGAATCTTCTTCTCAAAGCGAGAGCACATTTCGGAAAAATCTCTTGCAAACTGCGCGTCTTCGGGCAGACCGCTCTTTTCAGCTTTTTCTATGAACTTGGGAAGCTCCTCCTCCTGGGCAATTTTAAGCTTCTGCTTTCCGGCAAGGATATACATTGAAAGCTCCTTGAAATAGTTCAGGTTTATATCGTAAAGCTTGTCGAGCATTGCAATATCCTTCAAAAGCGTTACCTGATGACCCTCTAATGCGTTGCTTATTCTTGATACGTTTACCTCGGCTTTGTCGTATTTTGCCTTGTAGCTTGAAAGCTTGTTGGCATTCTTTTTGAAGAAACCCAAAAAGCCCTTGGAATCCTCATCATCGTTGAACTCCTTAAGCTCTCCCACAACGTCAACCAGCATTTCGCCTATTTCGCCCATGTCCTTGGTGCGAACGTTTGCAAGGGCGGTTTCGGAAAAGTCGGCTATCTTCTTCTGACAGCCTGCGCCGTATTGCAGAATCTGCTGGGTGTTGGTTATGTCTATCTGAGTAGCAAAGTCATCAACCATCTTCTGTTCCTCGGGCGTAAGGTCTGCCTTCATGCTCTCAACAACGTTCTTCGCCACCACTT
>CALDFS010000195.1 GCA_937942105.1 uncultured Ruminococcus sp.
GGGATGAAAAATTAAACCGCATGGTAAATATCTGGAACCAGTATCAGTGCATGGTAACCTTCAACCTTTCCCGCTCGGCTTCATATTTTGAAAGCGGAATAGGAAGGGGCATGGGCTTCCGCGATTCCAATCAGGATATCTTAGGCTTCGTCCACCAGATCCCCGACCGCGCCCGCGAACGGCTTATCGACCTTGCCGCCACCCAGATGCCGGACGGCACCTGCTATCACCAGTACCAGCCCCTTACAAAAAAAGGCAACGGCGAGGTGGGCGGCAACTTCTCGGACGACCCGCTTTGGATGATACTCTCGGTCTGCGCATACATCAAGGAAACCGGGGACTATACGATTTTGGATGAATCGGTGCCATATGACAACGACTCCGCCCTTGCGAAGCCCATGTCCCACCATCTTAAAATGAGCTTTTTGCGGGTGATGAACACCTTAGGTCCTCACGGTCTGCCGCTTATTCAGCGCGCCGACTGGAACGACTGCTTAAACCTTAACTGCTTTTCAAGCGTTTCGGGTGAGAGTTTCCAGACTACCACATCTAAAGACGGCAAGGTTGCGGAATCTGTGTTCGTTGCCTGCCTGTTCACCTATGTTGTGCCTGAATATTCAAGACTTTGCCGTTTAAGAGGGCTTGAAGAGGACGCAGCGCAGGCTGACGCAGCAGTCGCGCAGATGGCGCAGGCTGTGATGAAATACGGATGGGACGGCGAATGGTTCCTTCGCGCATATGACGATTTCGGCAGAAAGGTAGGCTCCGCCGAGTGCGAAGAGGGCAAAATATTCATCGAGCCGCAGGGCTTTGCGGTGCTTTCGGGCTTGGGAAGCGAATCCGGCAAGGATCTGCGCGCGCTTTCAAGCGTTGATAAGTATTTAAACTGCAAGCACGGCTTAGTCCTCAACAATCCCCCCTACAGCCGCTATTATGTTGAATACGGCGAGATATCCACCTACCCCGCCGGCTACAAGGAAAACGCAGGAATATTCTGCCACAACAACGCATGGATAATCTGCGCTGAAGCCTTCGTGGGTCACGGCGACAAGGCATTTGAATACTACTCAAAGATAGCCCCCGCCTACAACGAGGATATCTCCGAAATCCACCGCACCGAACCCTATGTCTACGCCCAGATGATAGCCGGAAAGGACGCGAAGCGCTTTGGCGAAGCCAAGAACAGCTGGCTCACCGGCACCGCCGCATGGAATTTCGTTGCGGTATCGCAATACATTTTAGGAATCATGCCCGATTATGAGGGGCTTAAAATAGACCCATCCATCCCTTCAGACTGGGACGGCTTCAGCGCTCAGCGTATTTTCAGGGGTGCTAAGTACAATATAACCGTCAAAAACCCCGAGCATATCTCGAAGGGCGTTCGCTCGATAATCTGCGACGGCGTTAAGCTGGGCGAAAATATCCTGCCTGTTTTCGAGCAAGGCAGCGAACATGATGTCGAGGTCATCTTGGGTCAGGACTGATTTTCGGATAGTAATATTATCCTCAGAATAAATCACAGATTATACTCTACTATTTGTAATCACTTTGTAATATTCACGCGAATGTTGAAAACTCTGTGGATTTGTTGAAAGAAAAAGCCCTGAAATGCTGAGTTCTTAACACTTTCAACAGGGTTTTCAACATTTTTAACAACAATACTTTCAGTAAACCCTATCCGCGGGTGTTTGACGGATAATAATAAATTCGCCTGACTGTCGGCGAAAAACATCGAAAGGAAGAATCATTATGGCGCTTTTTGAGGTAAACTGCTTTTCAAATACCCTGGGCATGGGGGTTCATTTCAACGTTATCATCCCGCAGAACAACATATGGGGAGAGATAGGGACAAAGCAGAGCGGCAGAGACAAGTACCCTGTTCTGTATCTTCTGCACGGCTATTCCGATGACGAATCAGCATGGCTTCGGCGCACATCCATCGAGCGTTACGCCACCGAAAAGGGCGTTGCTGTAGTTACGCCTACCACCCGCCGCGGATGGTACTGCGATACCCCGATGGGCAACTTTGAAAGCTTTATAGGCAAGGAGCTTCCCGAGCTGATTGCCGAGTTCTTCCCAAGCATATCCCGCGAGAGGAAGGACACCTTCATAGCCGGGCTATCAATGGGCGGCTACGGCGCGCTGAAATTCGCCTTAAAAAATCCCGAAAGATATGCTGCCTGCGCGGGATTATCCGGGGCTTACCACGTTATGATAAAGCCGGGCTGCGAAAGGTTCGTAAAAGAAGGGCTGTTCCCATCGGTCGAGGATGCCGGGAAGCAGGATATTATTTCGCTTATCCCCAAGCTAAAGGATTTAAAGGACAAGCCCAAGGTGTTCCTGTGGTGCGGCACCGAAGACGGTCTTCTTGAAAGCAGCCGCAGCGTGCGAAATATCCTTACAGAAAACGGCTTTGATGTGACCTATTCCGAATCAGAGGGAAGCCACAGCTGGAAATACTGGGACGAGCAGATACAGAACGTTCTTAACTGGCTGCCGATAGAATAAGCGTAAAAATTACTTTGAGAGGTGAAATGAATGGAGCTTATAGCAAGCTTACCGGGAGCGATAACCGGCTTCAGCGTTGCCGAAAAATACATTGATTGTATATGCGGGAAGGAATTAATAAAGCTTGAAAAGCACACCGGGGATATTGTCTGCAAAAAGGAAATTTTCGATAAGGAAGGCCTTTCAAGAAATCTTATTGCAGATGATGAGCAGATTTTTATATACGACTTCTGCACACTCCTTGCAGTCCGCAGGAGTGATTTTGAGCTTCTGGGTAAATGGCAGTTAGGCGATGATTTAAGCTCGGACATCTGCGGAATAGCAATCGATAAGGACACCGTATACTGCTCTATACGCAATGGAAAAATCATCACCCTTGATAGGCAGTCGTATAAAACAAAGGAGTTCCAAATCGGCGAAAGCAGTATGTGGAGCATCAGAACATACGATAAATACTTGGTTTGCGGAACGGTTGACGGCAGGCTGTTGTTGATAGATAAATCATCCTTCTCGATTGAAAAGTCGCTTGTTTTAGGAAAGAAAAACATCGGCAGCCTGTATTTCAGCGGTGAAACCCTATACGCCGCAAGTCACGACGGCAAGCTCTTCAAAATCGATATGCGAAGCTTTGAAATAGAATCCCTGACTAAAAACGCACACCGCAAAATGTTCAACTGCGCGGGAATATATCGAGATATGCTTGTAACCGTTTCTTATCCTTGCTCGGAGCTTGCTTTTTGGGATGAAAACACGCTTGAAAAGCAAAAAGTAATCAACATTCCGCTGAAACTATCGGGGCGGGCATATATAGAAAATGAGCTTTTATATATTTTCTCCCGCAATATTCCGGGAATCGGCATAATCAGATTGGATGAGTGCTGATATCACATATTATAAAACAGCGCCTGCGGACTATCCGCTGACGCTGTGATTTTTTCCTTTAATTAATTGTAAGCTCCATCTGTTGACCCTCAAAGTGATTGAGCAGCCGGAAGCCCCTGCCGCTTATATTGTACCTCAGCGTAGCCTTGATTTCCTTGGGCTTGGTTTTGAATACGAAATTAATCCTTAAATAATCACCCTCGGAAACAAGCCGTACACTTGGGTTTGGCTTTGACGCATCGCCCATGGCCATCATTTCGTAATAGTGCACCTCACGGACGCTTTTACCGTCATGGCAGTAGGCGGAAATCAGGTCGACATATTCATCCTGCGGGAAGGATAAATCAAGCACAAAGCCGTTAGCCGAATATTTCGATTTGATTTCCCGCGTGTCGCTGAAATTAAGGTCAAGGGCATATACTCCGCCCTCAAGCTCCTGTATAATGCGGCTACAAGACACACTCAATGTCTCCCCGCTTTCCATGGTGATTACATCAAGGTCGTTTGTAGGAAACTGTCTATGCTCGATATTTACTATACTATCCGCAGATATTACTTTAAATAATACCGCAAGTATAACCACGACGACGGTTACAGCGCAAATTATCACTCGTTTTTTCACGTCCAGTTGTCCCTTCCTTGCTAAATAATTGTCTCGATGAATATCGCTTCGCTCTGTTCCTTTAGGTATATGACTAAAAGGTTGTGGCTGAAATCACAGGAGTACTTCTTCCAGGTGTAGCCGCCCGAAAGGTCGGGGTAAAGCTCTTTCGGAACATCCGCGCTCTCCATGGCAAAGCTTAGCTGTGCTTCTATCTCGGAATTGCCTTTTGCCTTGAATTCCTTGAAGAAATCTGTTTCACCGCCGATGTTGTATTTTGAAACGGTTACGCCGTCACCGTGAAAGCCGTCAGCCGGGGACTTGTATCTGTAAACACTCCTAAAATCGTCCGGCAGTTCTAAACCGTAATCCTCAAATGGCTTTTTTGCGGAGGTTTCGGCAAGCATTTTCGCCTGCCCTGCGCTGACGAACAGTGCCGCTAAAAGCATCGCCAATATGCCAAGGCTTATAATAACAGTCGGGATAAGATATAACGACGGCAGCTTTTTGTCTTTCATCATTACCCCTCCCTATCGTTTTAGCAATGCTATCATTAATAACATTTAACCATAAATCTACCCGATTGTCAAGTCTTTCAAAGTAAAAAGCAGGAAACAGCCCATACCGCCGTTTCCTGCTGATTTTGTTATATTGACTTTATTACAGCGCTATCCAGTCGTGCGCCAAGTCGAGCGCTTCAAACAGGCTGGATTTTTCGGCGGTCTTGGTGATTCTCTCCATTACCGGAACCGATTCGTCGGTAAGCATTCTATACATTCTTACCTTTGTGGCAACCTCAAGGTCGCCGTCCTTCTGGGTTTTTGCTATCTGAAGCATAACAACCTCGTTATCGCCCATGCTTCCGTAATAAAGCTCGTTTCCCTTGCGAACAAGGGGAAGTCCGCGGTATTCAAAAAACTTTTCAGGCATTGCTTTCTCCTTTCCTGACGGTTGGCTTAGTTTCGTATGATGATTATTACTTACCAAATCATTTGCAAGTCGTCTCCTGTGGCGCCGTCGGCGAATAGCTTCAGGTTAGAGGTCAGAACATCCAGATAGCTCTTTGGCTGGCTGAATGAGGTTACGCCGTTAAGCTTGATGACTACTCTGTTCGAGCCATCGTCATAGAAGTCAAGCGTATCTCCCCCGCCCTTGGCTCTTGCAAACTCGATATGTGCAAGCAGCTTAGCATCCTCTGCCGGTTCCTCCAGGCAAAGTGCGTCTATCGGGCACTTTAATATGAACTGATAAAGGATCTTGAAGCTGTCAACATCAACCGCACTGTCGTTGAGGGTTGCGCTCAGCTCGCCCTCGTCAACATTACCGGTGATATCGAAGTAATAGTTAAGCTCTTCGCCGTTGTGAAGCTGAATATCCATGTAATCCAAAGCGTAGATGTAGTTCGAGGTCATCATGCTGGAAAGGATATCAACCGGCATAAAGCTTGCCCACTTTACCTCACTCGCCGAGAAGGTGTAAATACAATCATTGCCTTCAAGATAGCCGTAGTAATAGGCCGGCTCGTTGGTGGGGTTGCCCTGCTCGTCGGGGACGTATGACTCAACATTGCCTATTTTAAGGGTATAGGTCTGAAGCTCGGCAAATAGGGTAACTGTGCAGAACGGATCCGCAAGACCGTACTCCTCGAAATCAGCCTCGGTCGGGAACGGCTTAACTGCGGAAGCGGCTGTAAGTCCCCAAAGACCATAGATGATATCGTTGGAGTTGGTAATATCAAGATATGCATAAACCGGGCTTATCATAACCTGCGAGGATGCCATTGAAACCTCGTCTATGGCGTAGTTCTTGGTATCATCCTCAAAAACTATGTCGTAATCCAAATCCTTGCGCTCTACCTTTAACAGGTCAATGGTGGGGGCGGTATTGTCGCTGGATATCTCTTCCTTGATTATAAGGCTGATAAAGCTTTCCTTGGAGTTGTAGAAGTATCTTGATGAGTTTGCAAGCACAACATAAACATCCTTGCTGTCCGCCAGTCTTACATAAACGCTGTTGCCGTCCGGCGCGGTTATGCCATAGAGAACGGTGTAGCTTGAACCGTCCTTAAGAGTTACGGTGCAGCTGGCTTCGGCATTGCCGTCCTCCAAGCCGTATTTTGCCATGTCGGAGGCGTTTTCCTCTGCCAATGCCTGGGCATTGATTTTGGTAATGCAGTTTCCCGCCGCGCCCATTGTGGTGGAGTTCTGCTTCAAGCCTTCAAGCTCGTTGATGGTGAAGCCCTTGGCGTTCTGGGTGATGGTGTACTCCCCGCTCGCGTTGATTATCTTCATAGTGGCAACCTCGTCGCGCTCGTGGGTTACTATCGGTATCGTCTGCGTGGTGTTTGTGGCGGGATTATCTTCCTCATCAGTCTTGGGCTGGGTAAGAACAAGCACCAGGGAGACAAGCGCTAAGCAGGCGACGAATATTCCTATAAATATAAGGGTTTTCGCACGTGATTTCATTATCTGTGTCTCCTTCTTATCCAAACAACTGTGCCCACAGCCAGAACCGCAATAGGAATGATTACCGCAAAGGTAAGGTTAAGCGAATTTTTCAGGCTGTCGTTGACCAAAACACCGGTGGCTTTAAGCTTCTTGGGAACTATGGTAACGCCCTCGGTCTTGCCGGAAAGCTCGTTTATAAGGCTTAGGAAGAAGTCGCCGTTGTTGAATTGCGGCGCCGACATGATTGTGTTGGCAACTATCTGGTCAGAACCTATTGCTATAACGTTGGTGTAGCTTGATATATGAGTTTCCTGATTCAAAGCCTTATATCTTCCCAGAACGACTGAGTTGAATACTCCGCGCTCGGTAGCATTATCCTCGTCAAATTCATCCGAAAGGTACATATCCCACAGGACTGCATTTTTAGAGGACTGAACCAGCGCCTCACAGGAGTTATAGCCGTCGGTATCGCCGAAGCGCATGGATATCGCCCTTGAATTGGCCACAACCATAGAAAGCCCGGGATTGCCGATATCTTTGCGATAGTTTTCGGATGCAAGGGACTGGAAGGTGAAGTTCTGATAATTGGTGTAATAGTCGGGGTTGGTTTCATATATTACCTTTGGCTCTACGGTTATGCCGTAGCGATAAAGAAGCGCGTCCAAATTCGGGGTCTTGCCCTGCTCCGGCGAAGCTACATATATGATATCCCTGCCCAGCTTGCCGCCGTTCGTCAGCCAGTTGGTTATCTTTTCGGTTTCGGCTTCGGTGTAGTCTATCTTGGGTGCGGGGATGATAAGGATATCAACATCCTCCGGAATGTCATCCCTCTGTATGTCCATGGATGTAATCACATAGCCGTTTTTATCCAAAAGATTGGTAAGACCCGAAACGTCAGATTCATTTCCACCGGGGAAGCTCAACGTGCAGACGGTTATGGGGTTGGCATCAGTTACCGCCATTATTGCACTCGTCAGCGCCTGCTCTGCGTTTGAGGAGGTTATCGCGTCCTGACTGTTGAACATCTGATGGGTATAAAGTCCGCCCGCTTGCTGCTTATATGCGGCAAGGTAAGGCTCATACTCCTCTGGCACGGTTATAATATCCGCCAAGGTAACAACCTTGACCCTCGTATGGTTTGAATCCGCAAGCTCGACGATTATATCGCAGCTGCCAAGATTTTGGGAGTAGTTTGAAACAAAGTCGGGGTTTGAAAGCAGATCCTTGTATCTGACCGTTATGTTGGGGTTGTACTGAGCGTAGCTTGAAAGAAGCTCCGCACACTGATTTGTATAATCGCTTATGCCGCGGAAGCTGTCCTCGGTCGCCATAACGGTTATATCCACCGGAGCCTCTATTCCGGAGATGTAGTTTTTTGTCTCCTCCGAAACGGTGTAAATGCTGTTTCCGGTGAGGTCAAGGGTTATCGGGAATCTGTCGAACAACATGGTGACAACAACGTTTACAAGAACCACCGCCGCTATGAACAGAACGACCAGTCCGGTTGCAAGCGAGCCGTATTTTAAATGGCGCTTGTTTATCGGCTGTCTTTCCTTTTTCACCTTGTTAGCGGCATTTGAAAATCCTTTTATATTCATATTAAAGCATCCCTCCTGACCGTTAATTCCAGCGGCGTCTTTCCAGTACTCTTACGGTTAAGAACAGGAATATAACAGTCCAGCTGATAAAGAAGAGCACATTGGAAAAGTCGAACACGCCGTAAGTGAACGAATAATATCTGTCGGCAAAGGAAAGTTCGGTGAATATCTTTGAAATCCAGTCAATGGGGATGATAGCCGCGATGGAGGATATCAGATACAAAGCGCACATGGTGACAAAGCTTCCCACCGCCGCAATGACCTGATTTTCGGTCAGGGAGGATATGAACACGCCGACGGCTATGAACGCCGAGCCGACAAGCAAAAGTCCTACAATGTTGCCCAGAACCTCAAGCCATGCAACTTGTGCAAAGATGCTCAAAACTATGGCGTAAATGAAGGTCATGCCGACGCCTAAAACGTATATCAAAAACGCCGCCAGAAATTTACCCATAACCAGCGAGCCAAGGCTTATAGGCGATGTCAGCAGAAGCTGATCGGTCTTGTTTCGCTTGTCCTCCGATAGCGTTCTCATCGTAAGTATAGGTATAAGCACCAGAAGAACAAAGAACAGAATGGAATACATACTTGACATATCTGTGGTCAGGTACAAAAGACCGTCCATCTGGTTCTTGGTTACCGAGGTTATTCCGAAAAGTATGCCGGATGAAGCGAAGAACGCTGCTAAAAAGATATATCCAATAAGTGAGTTAAAGTAAGCGTTAACCTCGCGCTTGAATATTGCGCCCATTCCTTATGCCTCCTCCTCGTGATTTTCAAGGTCCTTGGCCTTGTCGTTGATGAATTTATCAACGCTTTCGCCCATTGTAAGCCGCAGGAAGATATCCTCCAAGCTGAGCTCACTCGACCTAAGGCCCATAATGTACCAGTTTCTTGCCATAAGCCGCCTGTTAAGCTCCCGCCGGATGTCGGTGCCCTCAACGGCTTCAATGTTGTATTCCCAAACGCCCTTCTCCCTCTGCATATCCGCCAAAACGGTGACAACGCCGGGAATAGCGCTTACGACCTTTATTACTTCCTCACGCGGACCATCTATTCTAGCAATAAGCTTGTGGTCGGCTGTTAAGGTGTTTGAAAGATTGTCGGCAGTGTCGTCGGCAACTATCTTGCCCTGATTTATAACAACGATCCTGTCGCAGACCGCCTGAACCTCGGTCAAAATATGCGAGGAAAGAATTACCGTGTGGTTCTTGCCAAGCTTTCTTATAAGCGTTCTTATCTCGATTATCTGCTTGGGGTCAAGTCCGACTGTAGGCTCGTCCAAAATCAGAACGTTGGGATTTCCAACAAGCGCCTGAGCCAATCCAACGCGCTGCTTGTATCCCTTTGAAAGATTCTTGATTATGCGGTTGTAAACGTTGTCTATCTTAACAAGCTCGCAAATCTCCTTTAAATGAGTGTTTCTGGGAAGCTTGCAGCCCTTAAGCTCGTATACAAAGTAAAGGTATTCCTTAACCGTCATGTCTAAGTAAAGCGGAGGGAACTCCGGCAGATAGCCGATTTCTTTCTTTGCAGCAATGGGGTCGTCCAAAATTTCCTTTCCGTTTATATAAGCCTCGCCGCTCGTTGAGCTTAAATATCCGGTAAGGATATTCATAGTTGTGGACTTTCCCGCACCGTTGGGACCCAAAAAGCCCAGTATCTCGCCGTCGTTGGCTTTAAAGCTTATGTTGTCCACGGCTCGCTTGTCGCCGTAGGACTTAGAAAGGTTTTTTACTTCTATCATCAGCCTCATCCTTTCTTATTTGTGATGGCAGGTTTGCTAAAAGAGTGAAATGTCGGTTCAGCATTTCTACGAGAAGCGAT